>CAIYXO010000078.1 GCA_903930165.1 uncultured Verrucomicrobiota bacterium
GCCCTTATCATCGCGATCCACCACGATGGGAAATTTCATGAGGCCAACCTGCCTTTTCATCCCCTGGTCGCAAGCCTTTCAGATCTCGCCGGACAATGCCTGGTTCAGGCTGCGGCCAATTCGCGCGTTAGACATCGATCAGCTGAGCACCGCAGAGATTGCCGCATCGAAGCGGTCGAAGATCGGATAGGCTCGGCTCAACCCTGCCGCGGCAAGCTCGGCGGCGAGATCATCGCCGCCCGTCGCCATGCCTGCGCCCCGCGTGCCCGCCCGCGCGGCCGTCGCCAGGTCAGATCCGCGGTCGCCGATGTAGCAGAGGGCATCGAGCGGGAAACCAAACTCCGCGGCAATCTCGCGCGCGAACACGGGCGACGGTTTCCGGTAAAGACTCGGTTCGTCGGGTCGCTCAGGCGCCACGCACATCCGCGCGAACGGCGCCGCCCCCAGGTCGAGCAATTCGACCATCCGGCGGTTGCACGCCTCCACCTCGGCCATCGTAAAGAATCCACGCCCCACCCCGGACTGGTTGCTATGCAGGAACAGCTTCACTCCGGCGGCAATTGCCACCTGCAAGCCCTCGCGCACGCCGGGCAGGATCCGCACTTGCGCCGGGTCGGCCAGATACGGCACGTGCGCGATAAGCGTGCCATCGCGGTCGAGAATCAACGCCTGTACACGGGGTTTCATAGGCACCTCCAAGCTTCGTGGCCCATGAGATTTTCGGTCTTCGATGGCCACACTCCGCCACTCCTATTCCGGCACCGTCGGCGTGAGCAATCCGATGCCTTCACCGAGGTCCAGTACAATTCGACCAGGCAATTTCCCCGCACATGCCACCCGCACGCTTTCAATCTGATCCGTTGACCTCGTCAGGAATATCAGCGCGCCCTTGGCGCTGAGTCGCTCCGCGATTGCGAGCATTTCTTCGAGCGTGAGCTGCTGCGCCACCACCCCCTCCATGCTGGCAAACGCGAGGTCGATGCGATCACTGCCCAGAATCTGAAAAGTGCGGGTCAGAACATCCACGCGACTCCCACCCACAAACTGCGCGTGCCCCTTGTGCGGCGCCAACTGCAGGGAGTGAACGAGGGGCAGCATACGGAACAGGTCTGCCGCATCGCAATCCGCCAAGTAAAGCGTAGAGGTCGGCATCAAGTTCGCGACGACGACAATAGGATCCAGTGTCCGGCTGCAGAAATTGAGCACGGTCATCGGCTGGAGCCTCTCAACCAGCCAGGCCAGCGTGATGCTCAAGCGCACATTGGGCGGCGGCGGCTGGCCCGTCCCCGGCTGGGCCGGAAATTTTTTCAGGCATTTCACCAGCGCCGCCTTCGTTCCTTCCGCCAAAATTTCGGCATGAGCTTCGTTGGTGGTTCTTGGAAAACGCACCGCGGCGACTGGCGCACGGCGAACGCGGGGCGTGACGCGCACTTCCGCCAGCTGCAGCTCCGGATATCCCCACCGGTCGTTGCCGCTATCGAAGCGCGGCGAAATGGCCGTGGGGTTCAGTTTCCGCGGCTGGGTCTGGCGGTTGTTGTTGGGGTAATGCTCGAGATGAAACAGAATCACGCCCTGCGAGGCGAGGTCGCGCCACGGATACCGCTGGCTCAGCCGCAGGTACAGATCGATGTCCATCCAGCCCCAGTTGACCAAGGCCTCGTCGTAGCCACCACACTCCGCCCACAAATCCCGGTGCATGATCGCAAAGCCGGAGGGCGTGGCAAAACCCGGCATCAGTTTCTCCAGCGGCACGTCGTTACTGTTGCGGTTCAGATAACGTGCGATCTCTGCCAGACTCGGCGCCGCCGAGGCGAATTCCCACGGCACGTGCCGCCGACTGGCGACCAACAGACTCCTGGCCGGATCAACATCGATCTCCGATTTTCCCTCGAGCACCTGAAGCAGATGCTGCAGCGCCTCCTTGGTGAACAGGATATCCGAATCCGTCTGCCCGATGAAGGTGCCCA
>CAIYXO010000079.1 GCA_903930165.1 uncultured Verrucomicrobiota bacterium
AAAATCGTTCGAAACTTCGATCACAAACCGATTGACGCTGGCGCTCTAGGGGTAGATACGGAGAGGAATCACCCAGTTATCTGCCTGTCAGGTCGACGCGACGTCCTGTTCCCGCGAGGGGAATTTGTCGTCGTCTCGTCGGCCTGAAGGGGGCCGATTGGGCGAGAAATGACAGTACCTATGCAAAAAAATCAAAAGAACCTGCTGCGGTTGCTGGTTGCGAGCGGGCTGGTATCCAGCTCCGCCTACGCGGCCACCAACACAGTGAACTTCAACGCCGCCGGCGGAGCGCTTCCCTTTGCGGAAGTGGGAGCCACCGCCGGTGAGTATCGTGCGGACGGCGGCGCCAGCGGCGCGGCTGGTGACGGCTACCTGTCCATCACCGACGCCCGCAGCGGCCAACGTTCGAGCTTGGTGTTCAACGACCTCGACGCCGGTCTGGTTGTCAAGGCGTTCGTGTTCGAAGCCGATCTCCGTATCGGTGGTGGTACCGCCCGCCCTGCGGACGGCTTCTCGCTCAACTACGTCCGTTCCACGGACGCGATCATCCAGAACGGCGGCCCTTACGCCGGTACGGCTGGTGAGACCGACCTCCCCGAGGAAGGCTCGCTCACCGGTCTCGGCATCGGCTTCGACACTTGGCAGTCCGGTGATCATCCCGGCGGCATCACCGACGTGGTCGGCATCTCCCTCCGTGTGGACGGCCAGTTGATCACCCAGCTCCCGGTTCCCCTTCGCCCGGGCAACGTCTGGCCCGGTGGCACCTTCGACGAGGTTCCCTTCCGCAACCTCGCGACCAACAACGCCAACTACGCCTCGTCGATGCAGACGGGCGCCCTCTCCGACGAGGATCTCAATGGCGACGGCTCGGTCACCGCGGCCGATGCCGATGCCGGCCAGCCCGCCTACGCCGATGATCCCGTGGTCTGGGCCAAGTGGGTCAAGAACCTGAAGTGGGAGAAGCTCCGCGCCGAAATCACCGAGGACGCCCGGCTGAAGCTGTCCTGGAAGGGCGTCGAGCTGACCCCGGCCGGCGGTCTCGCCACCACCTTCGCCCCGAGCCCGGGTCGTCTGGTGTTCGGTGGTCGTACCGGTGGCGCCTGGGAAGTGCACCACGTCGACAACCTCTACCTGGCCACCGTTCCCGCCGACAACATCATCATCGGCGCCGCGGTCGGCAATCCGATCGGCTTCACCCTGACCTCCGTGGACTCCGGTTCCGGCATCGCGGTGACCGACGGCTTCACCGTCACCCTGAACGGCACCGCGGTGACCCCGCAGTCCGTGACCAAGGACGGCATCACCCTGACCGCCGTGTACGGCAACGCCGCCGCTCCGCTGGCCTCGGGTTCCGTCAACACGGTCGTCGCCACGGTGCGTGACACCCTCGGCCGCACCGTCACCGAGACCCGCCAGTTCACGGTGGCTCCGTACGTGACCGTTCCGCCGTCCTACGCGGTGGCCAACGCCTCCGGCTCCGGCTTCAACTTCCGGATCCACCAGACCGCCCAGCGCGGCCAGCCGAACACCATCGCCCGTGCCGAGCAGCAGCTCCAGGGTCTCCGCGGCGCCAACGTCGCGGACCTCGGACTCGCCACCGCCGGCGTGTTCAACGTCCCGGTCATCAACTTCAACCAGCCCGACGCCGCTGCGGCCCCGCAGCAGAGCGGCTGGTTCGATTCCAACGAGACCAACCCCGATCGCCAGATCGCGGACACGCTGATCCCGGGCATCCCGAGCGCCACCGAGTTCAATGCTGACAGCAGCTACTACACGGACAACATGGCGGCTGAGATCACCACCTACCTGCAGTTCCCGACCGCGGGTGTGTACCAGCTGATCTTCAACTCCGACGACGGCTTCCGCACCACGGTCGGTGGCAACAACGCCGAGGTGCTCAGCTCGCTGATCGTCAGCGAGGCCGACTTCGGCAAGGGCGACAGCGACGTCGTCGCGACCGTCTACGTCCCGACCGCGGGCTTCTATCCGTTCCGCTCGGTCTGGTTCGAAGGCGGCGGCGGGGCGAACCTCGAGTGGTCCGCCATGCGCGTGGCCCCGAACCCGACGGCCCGTTACCTGATCAACGATGCGAATCCGAATGCCATCAAGGCGTTCCGCACCACCACCGCGTCCCTCCCGGCCGCCGTGTCCTTCGTCCATCCGGCCCGCGGCACCGGCGGCGCCGTCCCGGGCACCGTTCCCCTGATCGTCGACATCAAGGATGGCGCCACCGCCGTCAGCCAGGGCTCCATCGAGCTCCTGCTCAACGGCACCGCCGTCGCGGCCACCAAGACCCCGTCGGGCGGCACCACCCGTGTCCAGTTTGATCCCCCGGGCAACCTCGCCGGTGGTTCGGTGAACCAGGTCATCGTCCGCTTCACCGCAGGCACCCAGACCTACAGCGCCACCAACTCCTTCACGGTGTCGGCCGCCCCGGTCGTCGCCCCGAGCCTCGCGCTGCCGGCCTCCGCCGTGAACACCGCCAACCGCGGCTTCCTCGTGAAGACCGTGCAGCAGGCCAATGGCGAGTCCATGGGCAACGACACCTACCGTGGTCTGACCCACATCGCCGGCATGATCGGCACCGAGAACGTGGCCGACCTGACCGCGTTCACCGGCCCCTCCGGCTACTTCGTCGAGACCGGCGTGATCAACTACAACCAGACCGCCGGCAGCTCCGGTTTCTTCCCCGATGACACCGGCGTCCCGGGCATCCCGGGCACGACCAGCAGCACCGACAACTTCGCCCAGGAGATCCTCACGGTCCTGAACCTGACCCCGGGCTACTACATGTTCAACGTGAACAGCGACGACGGCTTCGTGATGACCATCGGCAACCCTGCCGAGGCGTTCACCCTGCCCCTCGTGGTCGGTGAGTTCAGCGGCGGTCGTGGCAACGGCGGCGGCATCGCCGACGGCACCACCTACGCCTTCGAGGTCACCCAGGCCGGTCTCTACCCGGTTCGTCTCGTCTGGTACGAGGGCGGCGGCGGCGCGAACGTCGAGTTCAGCGCCCGTCAGTTCGACCCCGTCACCGGCGCTCTCCAGAGCGGCAACCTGATCAACGCCGACGGCGGCATCACGGCCTACCAGTACCCGCTGGCCACCGCCGGCGTGCCCTACGTCAAGTCGTTCGCTCCGGCCCGCACCGGCCGCGCCTCGGGCGTCGCGCCTTACCGCGCCGGCACCGACGCCGCCGTCACGCTCGTCGTGCCCCAGGGCACCGGCCCGGCTCTTAACACGGCCAATGTCAGCCTCACGGTTGATGGCACCGCGGTCACCCCGACGGTCACCACCGCCGGCGGCAACGCCACCATCAGCTACGCTCCGGCCGGCGGCTGGGTCGCTGATTCGACCCACGTCGTCCGCGCCACGATCATCGATCGCACGGTCAGCTGGACCTTCGGCGTGGGCGCCCATCGCACTCCGACCTTCTTCATCGAGGCGGAAGACTTCGACAACGGTGGCAACGGCATCGCCGCGGCCAGCGTGATGCCCTACGCCGGTGGTGCCTACGCCGGCGTCACCGCCGTCGCCTCCACCGACTACACCCGGAACAACGAGGATGCTTCCCCGATCTACCGGACCGAAGGTGAGCCGAACATCCCGATGGACCGCACCGGCGACCGCGACCGCGGCCTCGGTGAGATCGCCGTCAACTACAAGATCGGTTGGGCGGGCGGCGACGGCTGGTACAACTACACCCGTACCTTCCCGGCCGGCCGTTACAACGTCTACGCCGGTCTCTCGCACGGCGACGGTCCTGCCAGCGCCACCCGCATGGCGGCCACGCTGTCCACCGTCACCGGTGGCACCGCGACCACGGTCGGTACGTTCGACGCTCCGGCCACAGGCGGCTGGGGCAACAACGCCCTGGTGCCCCTCAAGGCGTCCAACACCGACACCACCCCGCTCGCCGTCGAGCTCTCCGGTTCGAAGACCCTCCGTTTCCAGACCGGCAACGGCGACTTCGACTTCATCCTGTTCTCGCCGGTGGCCGCTGAGCCGCCGACGATCACGAGCATCGTCCGCAACGCGAACGGCTCGGTGACCATCACCTACTCCGGTGGCACCCTGCAGGCCGCCCCGGCGATCACCGGTCCGTTCACCGACGTCGCCGGTGCGACCAGTCCGTTCACCTTCACGCCTGACCAGCCCATGCTGTTCGGACGTGTCCGCCAGTAATTGGCGACGGATCTGAATCACGGGGGGCTGAAGTTCGCTTCAGCCCCCCTTTTTCTTTCACGGCCATCCCACAGGAGCCCGGGAAGGATCTGTAAGGTCCTGGAATCCGGGGAAAGTCGACCTCCTAGGGCGGAAGGCGGGTTGAAGGTACTGGGAGGAGGTCCCTCCAGCGGAGCCAC
>CAIYXO010000080.1 GCA_903930165.1 uncultured Verrucomicrobiota bacterium
GCCCGACGCGTCTGTGGAAGCTGTTCCGACGGGAAGCGGTGCGACCGAACTGGTCTTCGCCGGGACAGGTCGGCAGGGACTGTACCGCTTCGAGTCCGGGACCAACGTCGTCACCTTCGCCGCCAATCTCCTCGACCCGCAGGAGACCGACACGCGTCCCGCGGAATCCTTGGACCTGGGCCGTCGGGGCCGGGTGGAGGCGGCGGAGGAGATCCGCGGCGGACAGGAACTCTGGCGCTGGTTCGGAGCGTCCGCCCTGGCCCTGCTGATGCTCGAGTGGTGGTGGTTCCACAGGAGGACGTGAGGGGGAGGGGTTGTAAGGTTGAAGCGCTGAAGGGTTGAAGGGGAGGGCTCTTGCCGCTCCAAGGCTTGGAGGTGGACGGGAAGTTCCGACCCTGGACAACCGACCAGGGACCAGGGACCACGGACCACGAACAACGGACCAACAGCGACTCAGACGTACAGCTCCCTGCGGAGTTCGTAGGCGACCATCGACATCGATCCGTAGCGGCGGTCCGGATCCTGTTCCAGGCACTTCAGGATGATCTTCTCCAGTCCGGCCGGGATGTCGGAATTCAGGGCCCGCGGAGTCTGGAATCCGGCCCGGTCCCGCTGTCCACGGTAGACGTCGTCGGCATTCTCGCCCGGGAAGGGCTTGCGGTAGGTGAGCAACTCGAAGGCGCTCACCCCGAAGGCCCACACGTCGGCCCGATGGTCGACCGGCTCGCGGCCGAGCTGCTCGGGCGACATGTAGTGCGGGGTGCCCGGGTTCTTGTCCAGTTTGCGGGGCGGGTTCGGGATCGGCTGGGCCAGGTCGAAATCGATCAGGCGGAGGCTGCCGTTCCGGGTCAGCAGGACGTTCTCGGGCTTGAAGTCGAGGTGCATGAACCCGCGGTCGTGGACCACCTCCAGGGACTCGGCCATGTCGATGAGCACCTGCGCGATGCCCTCGGACAACACCGGGTCGTTGGCGGCCATCCGCAGCTTCAGGTTCTCGCCCTCCACGTATTCCAGCACCAACGCCAGTTCGCCGCCGATCTTGCCATGCTCGATGTAGCCGATGATGTGGCGTCCGTCCTGACAGGCCTTCAGGGTCTCGCAGCCGGTCAGGAAGCGCCGCCGCTCGGTGAACGCGAAGGTCGAGTTGTTGAGCATCAGCCGCACCGCCACCGCCTTGCCCGTGGTGTCCGTCCCCAGCCAGATCTCGGACATGCCTCCGGCGTTGATCTCCTCGTGGAGGGTGTAGGGGCCGAGTTGGGTTCCGTGGCGGGACATGGCGCTGAAATCGCGGCGGTGAGCTAACAGAAAGGACCGGCTCCTCCAAACGAAAGTTCCGGGGAACGTCGCTTTGGCGGGTTCCCGCCGGGTCCGATCCGGGGCATTCTCCCCCCGTGAACCGCAGGTCCCTCCTGAATCGCCTCGCCCGTTCCCTCCCGGACGGCGAACTCAGTTTCGCGCCGGAAACCCTCCGCTCCCACTCCGGCGACAAGTGGTTTGCGAACCATCCTCCGGAGGCGGTGGCCCAGCCTCGCTCCGTCGACTCGGTCTCGCGGATCCTCGCCTTCGCCCAACGCCACCGCATCCCAGTCACCCCGCGCGGCGCGGGACATGGCTATGTCGGCGGCTGCGTGCCGGTCCACGGTGGGATCGCGCTCTCGGTCGCCGGCATGGACCGGATCCTGGACATCAGCGCCGCCGACTTCACCGCGACGGTCCAGCCCGGTGTCATCACCGCGCGCCTCCAGGAAGCGGTCGAACGGAAGGGCCTGTACTACCCGCCGGATCCCGCCAGCCGTGCCGACTGCTCGATCGGCGGCAACGTGGCCACCAACGCCGGCGGGCCGCGGTGTCTCAAGTACGGGGTGACCCGCGACTACGTGCTCGGCCTGGAGGTGGTGCTCGCCGATGGCGGCCGCGTGCGGCTCGGCGGAAGGACCCACAAGAACAAGACCGGATTCGACCTCCACCGTCTCTTCGTGGGCAGCGAGGGGATGCTCGGCGTGGTGACGGAGGCGACCCTGAAGCTGATCCCGTTGCCGCAATACCGCGCCTGCCTCGGCATGGGTTTCCGCGACATGGCCACGGCCACCCGGGTGCTGAAGGCGATCTTCCGCGCCGGCTTCCTGCCCAGCGCCCTGGAGCTGGCCGACGGCTTCACCATCGAGGCGGCCCGGAAACGTACCGGCTCGGCACTGCTGAAGGGAGCCGGAGCGCTGATGATCGTCGAGCTGGACGGCCATGA
>CAIYXO010000081.1 GCA_903930165.1 uncultured Verrucomicrobiota bacterium
GCAGGAGACCAGGGGGTGAAATGGGCGACATTCTCCGAGTCCTCCGTGTCTCCGTGGCCCCCTCACCCGCCCGCCAGTTCCTCTGCCGGGTAGGTCCAGATCTCGGCCAATGTCGGATGGTAGTGTGGCACCGCGGCGAATTGGGCGGCGGTCATCCGCGCGGCCATCGCCACGACCACCTCGTGGATCAGTTCCCCGCCCTGCGGCCCCACACAGGCTCCGCCCAGGATCTCCCCGTTGTCGGCGTCGACGATCAGCTTCACGAAGCCTTCCTGCGCTCCCAGGATCATCGACTTGCCGTGGTCGTTGAACGGGTAGGCCGCGGTCCGGATGCGCCGTCCCGCGGCCAGCGCCTGCCGCTCGCCGAGCCCGACCTGGGCGGCCTGGGGTTCGGTGAAGACCACCGACAACAGGAGCCGGTAGTCCATCGTCCGCGGACGCCCAAGGACGTTCGCCGCCGCGACCTCTCCCTGCAGGATGGCGAGGTGGACGATCTCGTGCGGTCCACAGCAGTCCCCCGCGGCGTGGATGTGCGGCGCGGTGGTCCGCTGGGATGCGTCGGTGCGGATCCGGTGGCCGTCGAGTTCCACGCCGGCGTTCTCCAGGCCAAGGCCGGCCGTGTTCGGACGGCGCCCCAATCCGTGGAAGACCGCCGCCGCCGAAACGCTCCGGACTTCGCCGCCCTGTTCGAAGCGGACTTCGACCCGCGCCCCTTCCCGACGCACTTCGAGCAACCGGGTGCCGGTCCAGACCTCGATGCCTTCGCGTCGGAAGGCCTTCGCCACCTCGTCGGCGACGTCGGGATCGAAGTCCGACAGGAGATGGGGCCCGCGTTGGATCACGGTGACCCGGGTGCCGAGGCGGGCGAAGAACTGGGCGAACTCCAGGGACACCGCACCGCCGCCAAGGACGATCAGCGAACCCGGAATGGGTCGATCCAGGAGGGCCGAGTCGGAGGTGAGCGGCGCAGCCTCGGCGAGTCCGGGGACCGGCGGCGGCGCGATCACCGAGCCGGTCGCAAGGACGAAGTGGTCGGCCTCGATCGTCCGTCCGTCGGCCAGTTCCAGGCGGTGCGGATCCAGGAACCGCGCGGTGGACCGGAACAGTTCCCAACGTCCGTCCGTCAGCTGGCCCTGGCGGAAGCCGGCGAAGTCGCGGATCAGGAAGTCCTTCCGTCCGAACAGGCGTGCGGTGTCGATCCGGACCTCACCGGCATGGATGCCCCAGTGTTCCGCCTCGCGGATGGCCTGGCGGAGCTCGGCGGCATGGAGCAGGGCCTTGGTGGGCATGCAGCCGCGGAGGATGCAAAGGCCGCCAAGTTCCGGGGCGCCATCCACCACCGCGGTGCGCCGGCCGCCGGCGGCGAGGGTCCGTGCCGCCGCGTAACCTGCGCTGCCGCCACCCACCACCACGACGTCGAATCGAAGCATGACCGGATCATGGCGCGAACCCGTCGCCGCGCCATGCCGATCGGCGAAGTGCCGGACACTCGCCTTGCCGACACGGCGTTCGACACGAGGATGACGTCGTGTCCGACTCACCCGCCCCACCGGCTCGTCCCTGGATGATCTCCATGGGCTGGGAGGACCTCTTGTTCCTGCATTGGCCGATCGCGCCATCGGTCTTGGCAGCACGGATCCCGTCGGAACTGGAACTGGACCTCTTCGAGGGAAGCGCCTGGATCGCGGTGGTTCCGTTCCGGATGTGCCGCACCCGCCTTCGGGGACTTCCGCCGATGCCGTTCGCTTCTTCATTTCCGGAACTCAACGTCCGCACCTACGTCCGGCATCACGGTCGGCCCGGCGTGTGGTTTTTCAGCCTGGACGCGGCGAGCGCGTTTGCGGTGCGGACCGCACGGACCTTCTTCCACCTGCC
>CAIYXO010000082.1 GCA_903930165.1 uncultured Verrucomicrobiota bacterium
GACCGAGACTTCCTCAGCGGTGGCGTCAGCCCAGCAGGATGGCCTTGCAGGCCTTCTCCAGCTTCTTCATCTGGGCCGCCGACTTCGCTTCGATGTAGCAGCGTATCAGGGGTTCCGTGCCGCTCGCGCGGAAGGCCACCCATTCGCGGTTCGGCAGCAGGAACTTGAATCCGTCGGTGGTGATGAACTTCTCCACCTTGAGGTTGCCCACCTTGTCCAGTCCACCGGAGAGCCGGACCAGCAGGGCTACCTTTTTGTCCGCAGGGATCGCCACGTTGATGCGGGTGGTGTGGAACTCGCCGGTCTTCTTCTCCAGGGCCGCGAGGATCTTCATGAGCGGCTTCCGTTCCGTGGCGACCAGCTCCGCCATGAGCAGGCAGGCCAGGATCCCGTCCTTCTCCGGCACGTGCCCCTTCACGCTGAGCCCCCCGGATTCCTCGCCGCCAACGATGATCGGGCCGGATTCCATGAGGGCGCCGATGTATTTGAAGCCGACCGGAGTCTCGTGGAGTTCGACACCCAGCAACTCGGCGACCGCGTCTACCTGATGGCTGGTCGGGACGGTGCGGACCACGCCGCCGGTCCAACCGCGGTTCTTCTTCAGGTGGTAAAGGGCCAGGGCGAGGATCTGGTTCGGCGTGAGCCAGGTGCCATCCCGGTCCACGATGCCGAAGCGGTCCGCGTCGCCGTCGAGACCCAGGCCCAATGTCGCCTTGCCTCCCAGCACCGCCTTGCGCGCCTCCTCCATGCCCTCGGCATTGGGTTCGGGATGATGTCCCCCGAAGCTGGGATTCAACTCGTCATGAAACCGGAGAACCTTCGCTCCGCCATCCTCCTCGAGCAATGTGTCGAGGTAGCCGCGGCCGGTTCCGTACATCAGTTCGACCGCGATCTTCAGGCGGGCTTTTCGGATCGCGTCGAAATCGATGAGGCGCCGGACCTGTTTCAGGTAGGACGGCATCGGATCGAAGGTCTTGCATTCGAAGGTTCCGACCACCACCGACTTGAAGGTCCAGCCGGCTTCCTGATGTCCGCGGATGGCGGCCTCGATCTTCTTGGTGACCTCGGGAGGCGCGGCCGCTCCATTGGAGACGCTGAACTTGAGCCCTTGGTACTCGGCCGGATTGTGGCTGGCGGTCATGTTGATGCCGCCAACCGCCTTCCGGGCGCGGATGGAATGGGCGATGACCGGTGTTGGGGCATCCCGCTGGCAGAGCAGGGGAATCAGGCCGTTGGCCGCCAGGACCTCGGCCACGGCGAGGGAGAACTCGCGGCCCAGGAAACGGGTGTCATGCCCGATGACGACCTCCGGCTTGCGTCCGTGGATCGACGATGCCGGATCGGCCAACTCCCCCTTGAGATAGTCGGCGATGCCCTGTGCCGCGAACCGGACATTCTCGAAGGTGAAGTCGCGCGCGATGAGCCCGCGCCAACCGGAGGTGCCAAACTTGATCGACGTCATGACGGGAGTCTTCCGGAATACCCGACGGAAGCGCAAGCTACCGGACGACCGACTCCAACTGGGCGCCGATCCCGGGGTTGGCACCTTGTTGAAGTTGGCGTTCGCGCCCTTGCAGGATGTTCCCCAATCGGAGGAATGGGGCCGCGGAATGGCATGCCGTGAAGAGCCGGAACGCTGCCGGCAGCCTTCGACCCCGGTCAGTGAGACTTGCCAGGACCGGCCGCCTTGGTGAGGGCGTCCAGGTGTTCGGTCTCGGCGCATTCGTTGCTGATCCAGGAATGGATTCCGAGGACCCAGAAGGAAACGATGACGACGGCGGAGGCGAAGATGAGGATGGGAGCGGTCATGAGCGAGACCCAGGCGTTTCGGCACCATGCCGCCCCGTCGGGGATGCTCCATTCCTAAGGCGACGCCCGTGGAGCGGCTTCCCGGAAGTTGCCTTCAACCGCCCGGATCTTGGCCGGGGGCTGCTACTTCTTTGCCGGCTTCTTCGCAGGTTCCGGTTTGGGAAACAGCGCGGGAAAGGACTCGGCATGTCTCCAGAGCAGGAACCCGGAAAGACCGGCCACCACGGCGGCGGGGGGCCAATTCGTCCGATGAACCAGCCCATGAAAGAGGACGATGTTGACCACCACCGGCCCGCAGAGCGTCAAGCCCAGCGGGACCCTTCGGAGGAGGATCAGCAGACCCGAGAGAACCTCGAGTCCGTGGACGACCCAGAGCACGTGGGTGGATTCGAGAAGGCGCAGGAGTTCGCCGCCTTTTCCGCCGGGTGCCGGCAGGTGGAGGAAGTTCTGGAAACCGTTGGCGCCGAGGATGAGCAGCGTGCCGCCGAGTCCGATACGGGCGAGGAATGTCAGGAACTTCATTTTCAGTCGGGTTGGAAGAGGGCGGTGTGAGGTTTCCCGCTTCGGACCATGGATAGCAGGCAAAGTCGGTCCGCGCCTTTGGAATCGGGCGGTCTGGCTTCCTATGGTCGCCTCCGAAGCCACGACCGGTCCGGCGTCCGGATTCCGGTGGCCGGGTCTAGAGAACCCGGACGAGATTCTGGGTGGTGGCCCGCCCGCCGATCTCGATCTTCACGGAATCCCCTTCCTTCCGACCAACCAATTGGCTCCCCAACGGGGACTGGGGCGTGATCACCATGACCTCCGCGCCTTCGAAAATCACCTCGGTTCCTCCCGCCCTGGAGCAGATGAAATAGCGCGAGGTCTCCTTTCGATGGGACACTTCGACGTAGGCTCCGACATCGATGGGGAGTCCACTGGAGAAGTCGCGCGGTTCCATGGCCCCGATGGTGTGGATCGAGAACTCGATCTCGGCGGCCTGGCGGGATTGTCCCCGCGCGAGGTAGGAGGCTTCCAAGCCGCGGGTGTCGTACTTGTTCTCCGCCTTGCTCTGTTCGTGCGTGGCTTCGAAGCGGGCGACCGTGGCCGCCTTGAAGTACAGGGCGAGGTCGGCGGAGAGCTTCTCGACGATCGCTTGGAGCAGGGCCTTCTTGTTCACGGTGATGACGGGCGCGGATTGAACGGGGATTGGCATCCGCAGGGAACCTCAAAACCGCCCAAGGAATCTTTCTCGTCCTGTGGACGTCGTGCCGACATCCTTCCCGCCAATGAGCACACGCGACGCCGAATCCACGATGGCGGTCTTCCTCGACCTCGAGAACATCGCGCTCGGCGCGCGCGCCGCGCATTTCCCAAGGTTCGACATCCAGAAGGTCCTGGAGCGCCTGCTGCTCAAGGGCCACATCGTGGTGAAGAAGGCCTACTGCGATTTCGACCGCTACAAGGAGTTCAAGCGGGACCTCCATGAGGCGGCGTTCGAGCTCATCGAGATTCCGCACGTCCGCCAGTCCGGCAAGAATTCGGCGGACATCCGGATGGTCGTGGATGCCCTCGACCTCTGCTATACCAAGGGGCATGTGGACACCTTCGTCATCCTGAGCGGCGACTCGGACTTCTCCCCTCTGGTCAGCAAGCTGCGCGAGAACGACAAGACGGTCATCGGCGTGGGGGTCAAGAACTCCACCTCGGACCTCTTCATCAACAACTGCGACACCTTCATCTACTACGATGACCTTGTCCGCACGGCTCCGACCCGGGTCCGGGCACGCGCGCGGTCGACGGCGACGGCGTCCCCGTCGGCTTCCTCCCCGGCGTCCAAGGCTCCCGCGAGCGGCGCCGGCGCCGCGGCCGCGGCCGCAGGCGATGCCAAGGCTCTGTCCTTGGACAAGACCCTCGACCTGGTGGTCGAGACCATCGAGGACATGGCGGACGAACGGGACGAGGACGAGCTGATCTGGGGTTCGATGGTCAAGCAGGCGATCCAGCGTCGTAAGCCCGGTTTCAGTGAACGGCCGCACGGATTCCGTTCGTTCAACGACCTCCTGAAGGAAGCGGAGAAGCGCGGACTGATCGACCTCGAGGCCGACGCCAAGTCGGGCGGTTACATCGTCCGTCCGGTGGATTGACCGGTGGTCGCCTCTGCCGGTTCGGGCAAAGGGACGGATCCCGTTCCCGGCGCGAGCGAAGCCGCCGCGCGGAAATCGTGCGCCAAGCGCGTCTTGGCGTAGGTCAGGGCCAGCAGCGAGAAGGCGACTCCGACCACCGCCGTCATCACCAGGAACGACTTGAAGCCGAGGCCGTTTCCTCCGATGACGAGCAGGAAGAGGAGGACCAACCAGGGTCCCACCACAACCACGAGGAACGGTTCCTGACGCAGTTGGATCTTCCGTGTCGAAGCGCCGATCCAAAGCCCCAGGTAGGCCAACGCCACGGCATCCAGGACGAGGAATCCGACGTGGCCAATCATGGTGAGCAGCCATTCGGTGGAGTCTCCATCCCCGAGCGAATCGCCCAACAACACGCCGATGGCGATTCCGACGTCGAGCAACAGCACGGACAGGAACGGTTTGGTGAAGGTTCTGCGGAGCGCGTCCAGATGTTCCCCCACGTGGCGCCGGTCTTCCACAGGTAGGGTCAGAAGGAGCTCGATCGCGCCGGAACGACGGGCTTCGAAGAAGGATCTCTGGGCGTCGTTGGCAAGGTTGGCCTTCAGGAAAAGGTGCAGCAGGATCGAGAGCGTGATCCAAGCCGGGAACTCAAAGAAATCCCGCCCGATTGCGAGCCCGAGTCCGGTCCAGGAACCCAGGATCACGCAGCAGCCGATCCAAGGATTCCAAGTCGTCCAACGGGATCGCAGGCCCGGCCAAGCGTAGGGAATCCTGTCGAGGATGTCCCGCCGTGTCGCGCCGGACGTGACCGTCCGAGACCGGACGTGGGCCAGCAGCCTCTTCAGAGTTCCGGGACTCCCGGCGCCTTCCGGCCGGTCCTTCCAAGCGTTGCGAAGCCGGTATTGGGTGGCGAATAGGAGACTGACCGTGGACGCAACCAGGGTGGCCACGCCAAGGACGTACCCTGCCTGTGCGGTTTGGAGGACGCGGGGCATGGAAGAGGCCAGAGTGGTCCCCGGACTCAACAGGAACAGGGGAGCGACCAGCATTCGGGCCGTTGATCCGTCGACGCCCTCTTCCAGCAGAAGCGCGTGCAGGATGCCACCCGCCGCTGGGCACCCGCCTGCGATGAGCAATGTGATCCCTACGGACCGGGTCTGCGCCTGCTGGAATCCACCCCGGAATGTTGAGAGAAACAGGGACAACGACACGGACCACGCCATCGTGAGCATCAGGGCCAGCGACGCCCGAAGGAAGTCGGGTCCTCCGACCCCTCCGAACAGCATCGGCAGACCGAGAATCGGAAGTACGGCCAAGAGGCAATATGTCGAGCTCAGGGAACCTGCGGCCAGCTTTCCAGCAAGGACGTCGAAAGGTTTGAGGTCGGTGAGGAAAAGGAGTCCCAGCGTCCCTTCACGGACCTCAGAGCTGATGGAGTCCGCGACCAGGAGCGTCCCGGAGCCCAGGGCCACCACGAACGCCGTCCAGAAAAGTCCGACAAAAAGGGCGAGCCCGGTTTCCTGGAGCGCCAACTGCCCCACGGTCTTCAGGATCAGCGCGGCGACGACCAAGGCCAGGCCCGCCGCGCCACATCTGCCCCAGAAAGAAGAGTCCTTCCGGGAGGAGATCCGGAGTTCGCGGTGTGCGACCGGAAGCCGTTCCATGCGGTCAGAGCTTGGAGGGATCGACGACGACGTGACGGATCTTCTCCCGCTTCCAGGTGTAGGTGATGTGGATCCTGCCGTCCTGAGATTGGATCACGGCGGGGTAGCTGAGTTCGCCTGGATTCCGGTCCAAGGCGCCATTGCCGGTGGCGGATGTGGTTTCGAGGTGCTGGACGTGCTTCCAATCGGTGCCATCGCGGGAGACGGCGATGCTGATCGTGGCGCGGTTGGCCGCATCCGGATTGTAGACCACAAGCGCGCGTCCGTCCTGGAGCATCACGGCATCGATGCCGCTGTTTGGGTTGGGGAGGGAAGTCTTTGCGACTGGACTCCAAGTACGGCCGCCGTCGCGGCTCCAGGTCTCGGCCACAACCTTCTGGCGGGTTCGCAAAAGGGCCTGGACCCGGTCGGGCGCCCAGGCGAGGAGGGTCGGTTGGATGGCGCCCCAGTCGTTCGTGCCGTTCAGGGCAGGGGTCCGCGACCATTCGGTGAACGGAGGACGGCTCCGTTCCATGTGAATCCGCCAACCGGCATCCTCGGAGCTGGAACCGAAGAGCCAGGTGCCGTCTGCGAGGCGGATGGGCTTGTTGCGAACCGGACCGACCTGGCCTTCCGGAAGACGGGTGCTCCGGCTCCAGGTCTTCCCGCCGTCCTTCGAGAACTTGTGGCGTCCCCACCAGGTGTCAGGACTCGGTCCGACCTTGTAGAAAAGATGGAGCGGCCCGCCAGGTTCCTGGACAAGCACCGGATTCCAACATGCGTAC
>CAIYXO010000083.1 GCA_903930165.1 uncultured Verrucomicrobiota bacterium
ACGACCATCTTCGCGGAAATGTCTGCTCTTGCCGTGGCCCACGGGGCCGTGAACGCCGGCCAAGGCTTCCCGGATTTCGATCCACCCGCCGCGCTGCAAGCCCGCGTGACCGAGGCCATGCGGGATGGCTGGAACCAGTACGCTCCGATGGCCGGCGACCCGGCCTTGCGGGAATGGCTCGCAGAAGACCTGCACCGCCGTACCGGAGTCGCCTTGGACCCGGCCTCGGAAGTAACCGTCGGCGCCGGCGCCTCCTCCTTACTCTTCGCGGCCACGGTGGCGCTGTGCCGGCCCGGAGACGAGGTGATCCTCATCGACCCGGCCTACGACCTCTACGCCCCCGCCGTCACTTTGGCCGGTGCAACTGCCGTTCGCATCCCGGCTACCGCGCCCGACTTTGCCCTCCCTCTCGAGGCCCTCGCGGGGCACCTCACCCCGCGGACCCGCCTGCTGTTCCTCAACTCGCCACACAACCCCACGGGCCGGGTGGTCACGGCCCCGGAACTCGCGCGGCTCGCCGACCTCCTCGCCCCCACCGACACCATCCTGCTCAGCGACGAGGTCTACGGCCCCCTCGTGTTCGACGACCGCCCCGCGCTCAGTGCCTTCCACGAACCCCGGCTCGCCGAGCGCACCCTTGCCGCCGTGTCCCTGGGCAAATTGCTCCATTGCACCGGTTGGAAAATCGGCGCCCTGCTCGGGCCGGCTGACCTCATGGCCGAAGTCCGCAAAGTGCACCAGTTCGACGTGTTCTCCACCGGCGCCCCGTTCCAACGCGCCATGGCCACCTACCTCAACTCCGACGACGGCCGTGCGCACCTCGCGGGATTGGCGGCCCTGCATGCCGCAGGCCGCGACCGCCTCCTCGCGGGACTCGAGGGCACGCCGTGGGCATTCCGCCCCGCAGAAGGAGGCTTCTTCCAACTCCTCGATGCCACGGATTTTGCCACCGGATCGGATGCCGACCTCTGCCGCAGCTGGACCGTGCGCCACGGCCTTGCCACGATTCCGTTGAGCAGCTTCCTCGCTGCCCCGGATGCAGCTGCCCCCGTCCTGATCCGGGTTTGCTTTGCCAAACGCCCCGAAACCCTGGACGCCATCGCGGCGCGGCTCCGCGCCATCCCGCTTGACCCATGAAGGACCTCAACGTCGTGCTGTTGACCACCTCCCCCCGCTGGAACGACCCAGACGGGAGCATCGCGGAGGCCGAAGTCCTGCTCGAGGACGCCGAACGCGCGGGCACCCTGGCCGCCGTCGACCTCCTCGTCCTGCCCGAGCTGTGGACTACCGGCTTCACCCTCGAGCCTGCCCACGCCCGCGAGTCGGAAGCGGGTGGCCCTGGCCGCGCGGCGATGGCCCGTTGGGCCGCGCGGTGGCAGTGCGCGGTCGTGGGCAGCCTTGCGGTGGCAACCGCCGAAGGAACCTACGCGAACCGCATGCATTTCGTGCGTCCGGACGGCTCCGCCACCTGCTACGACAAGCGCCACCTCTTCGGCCTCGGCGGCGAACCCGGCGCTTACCGGCCCGGTCGCGACCGGGTGGAAGTCGAGTGGCGAGGGTGGCGGATCTTGCTCCTGATTTGCGACGACCTTCGCATTCCCATCATTTCCCGGAACCTCGGCGAACCGCCCTA
>CAIYXO010000084.1 GCA_903930165.1 uncultured Verrucomicrobiota bacterium
ATCCGGGACGACGGTCAGCACGGCCTCCTGGCTCTCCGCGCGGCCCACCGCGTTGGACACCACCACGGAAAAGCGCCCCTGGGAATTCGTGGTCAAGTTGGTGAGAACCAGGGTCTGGGCGGTCGCCCCGTCGATCGCAGCGCCGTTGCGGCGCCACTGGAACGAGAACGGCGCCGTGCCACCCACCGTCACGCTGAACTGCGTGGTGCCGCCGATGAACCCGGTCTGGTCCAGCGGCTGACCCGTGATGGTGGGTGCCACCGGACCGGTGCCGGAGGGATTGCCGGAGACACTGACATAGTCGAAGCGCCAGGTGCCGGTGGTGCCGTAGGTGCCGCTGACGGCCGCGTAGGCGGCGCCGTCGAAGTCGGAGACGATCCGCACCCGGAACAGGGGGTTGTCGTTCGCGGCCGGGACGGCCGAGAAGTCGGCGGTCAGTTGGTTGGTGAAGGCCCCACCCGTGGTGATCAGGAAGGACGGTCCGTCGACGAAGTCGCTTCCGTTGACCGTGTAGAGCACCTGCACCTTGCGGCTGCCCGTGTTGCTGGAGCGGAAGTCGAACTTGAGGACGATGTCACGGAAGCCGGTGGTGCCGGCCGCGATCTCGATTCCGGCGGTACGCGCCGCGGCGCCCTGGGCCGGGAATCCCGTGAGGCTGATCGCCTGGTCCGCGGTGGCCGCTGGATCCGACGAACCGGTCCCCGACGCCGAGGAAAGGGCCACGCCTCCAAGAACGGCGATCGTTCCGCTGCCGGCGGTCGGATTGAGCTGGGCGGCGGTGTTGTTGAAGTCCCACTGGGCGACCAGGGATTGCGCGATGGTGGACGAGGCCCCCGCAAACAGGAGAGCGAGGGCGAACAGGGCTCGTAGGATCATGGTTTGGATGAAGTGAGGGAGGGGCTGGGAAATCAGAATCGTTCGCGGTTCGGGTTCCAGATCACGTCGGAATTGAACCGCTCCTCGCGGCCCGAGGTGCCGTTGGTGATGTACGAACGTCGGAAGAACTGCGCATGGCCGTCGGTGAAGACCAGGTTGCCCCCGCCGCGTTCGCCGCGACCGTTGTGCCGGGCAGCGACGCGGTCGCCCCGCGAAGCCGGGAAGATGCCGTTGCGGTTGGGCTCGCCCGTATAGGGTTCCAAGGTCGGACTGAACGCCGCATCCACGAGCAGCACGGTCGAAGACGGGTTTTGGAGCGCCCCGAGCGTTGGCATGCTGGGATAGTCGAAGGCATTGCCCTGCACTCCGTTGCGGACCGAGGAAAGGAGCTTCAGGTCCAGGTTAATGGTGTAGCTGAAGAAGCCGAAGGTCCCGCCGCGCAGGAACCGGTCCGCCGTAGCCGCCTTCGCCGAAGGGCAATGCCAGAACTTCCCGTTCTTGCCCGGAAACGGCAGGACATCCTGCGGGTTGGCCCCGGTGGCCCGCGCCACATGGTTCGAAAGGGTCTGCTGACCCACCATCGCGGGCAGGCTGTTGAACCAGGCGTACGGATCCCAAGGACTTCCAGGTCCCGTGTTCGATCCGGTGTCCACGCCGTACTGGCCGCCGTTGTCGGTGCCGTCCCGCGGGATCGCATCCCGGTTCTCGGTGGCGTAGAGCTGCAGTCCCAGCCCCCACTGCCTCAGGTTGCCCATGCACTGGACCGAGGAGGCCTTGGACTTCGCGGTCGCCAAGGCCGGCAAGAGCATCCCGGC
>CAIYXO010000085.1 GCA_903930165.1 uncultured Verrucomicrobiota bacterium
CGGCCGCGGCAAGGTGGTCTTCAAGCTCCAGACCGGCCGCACCAGCGAGGTCTACGCCGCGGACTTCGACGGCGCCAACGTCGTCCAGCTCACCTCGGACAACAACATCGTCGCATCGCCGGTCTGGCGACCGAAGTCCCGCTCCATCTACTACATGAGCTACCGGGCGGGAAACGCGGACATCTACGCCCAGGACCTCTCCAACGGATCCCGTAGCGCCGTGGTCCGGTTTTCCGGCTCCAACATCAGTCCGTCCCCTTCCCCGGACGGCTCCCGGCTCGCCATGATCCTCAGCAAGTCGGGCAGTCCGGATCTCTGGGTCTCGGACGCCTCCGGCGCGGGTCCCGTGCGACTGACCACCACCACCGCGGACGAGTCCTCCCCCTGTTGGTCGCCCGACGGAAAGACGATCTGCGTGGTCTCCCGGGAAAGCGGTTACCCCGCGCTCTACACCATTCCCGCGTCCGGCGGTTCGATGAAGCGTCTGGTCACCGGGTCCGTCCGCAACACCACCGAACCCGACTGGTCGCCGGACGGCAAGTGGATCGCCTTCACCCGGCAGCGGGGCGAGGCCTTCGACATCTGCATCGTCTCTTCGGCCGGCGGAGACGCCAAGGTCCTGACCGAAGGCGAGGATCCCAGCTGGGCTCCGAACTCCAGGACGCTGATTTTCGCCCGCAGAAACGGAAAGTACGGCCAACAAAGGCTGACACTGCTTGACTGGCCCACCGGCCACGTCAAGGATGCCGCACGGGTCGAAGGCAGCAGTTCACAGCCCAATTGGAGCCGCTGATCCGAAACCCCCATATTTGAAGCAAATGAAGTCGTTTTCGAAGCTCGGAACCGTGGCTCTCCTGGCCGTTGTGGCTCTTGCCGCCGGTTGCAAGAAGGGCGCCAAGAACATCACCCCGCTTCCGGGCTACTCCGGCACCGCCGTCCCCGGAAACATCGGCACCTCCCAGCCGATCACCCCGATCACCAACACGGGCAACGGCGCCAACGGGCAACCCGGCTCCGGCCGCCCGCTGATCGACGAAAATGCCAACCCGAACCCGGTGGACCTCCAGGGCGGCAAGAAGAACGGGGAACCCGTCGGTCAGGTCGACCGCGAGGTCATCGACGGCTTGATCGCGGACCGCGAGGCCTTCAAGGGCAACACGGTCTACTTCGAGTTCGACAAGTCGGCCATCAAGTCCGACCAGAAGGCCAACGTCGCCGCCGTCGCCGAGTTCCTCAAGGGCCATGGCGACAACCGTGTCGCCGTCGAGGGCCACACCGACGAACGCGGAACCGAGGAGTACAACCGCGCGCTCGGAGAGCGCCGCGCCCTCTCCGTCCGCGAGATGCTGCTGAACCTCGGCATCAACGCCGACCGCGTCATCACCCGCAGCTACGGCGAGGACAAGCCGTCGGATCTCGGACATGACGAGTCCGCCTGGGGCAAGAACCGCCGCGGCGAGTTCATCCTGCTCGTCCCGCCGACGAGCGTCCGCTGAGGCTCTTCGACCCGCTTTCAAGCCCCGCCTTCCCGGCGGGGCTTTTTCTTTTACCGGTTGAGCGCCGGCTTGGATTTGCACGACCCTTCCGACACATGAGATGCCTCGCCCTGATCCCGGTGTGCGCCGCCGCCGTCGCCGCCAGCCAGGATTGGCCCGAGTTCCGCGGCACCGGCCGCCAAGGCGTCTCCCAGGCCACCAACGTCCCGATCTCCTGGAGCGCCGCCGCACCCGGCAACTGGATCGCCGAGGTCCCCGGCGCCGGATGGTCCTCCCCGTCGGTTTCCTCGGGGCACATCTTCCTCACCACCGCCCTCGGCGACGGCGAGAAGGAACCGCTTCGACTCGAGGTCCTCGCCCATCGGACAGCCGACGGCGCCATCGCATGGCGGACGCCCGTCCTGCCGCGGGAGCCGGGCAAGCTCCCCTCGATCCATGACAAGAACGGCCAGGCCAGCCCCACGGTCCTCGTGGACGCCACCCACCGACGTCTCTTCGCCCACTTCGGCCACCTCGGGACCGCCGCGCTCGACCTCGACGGCCGGATCCTCTGGCAGCAGCCGGATCTCGGCTACGTTCCCGTCCATGGCAACGGCGGCTCACCGGCCCTCGTCGGCGACACCCTCGTCTTCTCGTGCGACGGCGGGAGGGATCCCTTCGTCGTGGGTCTCGACGCCGGCACCGGAAAGGTGCGCTGGAAGACTCCCCGGAACACCCATGCGAAGAGGACCTTCTCCTTCTGCACGCCCTTGGCCGTCGAGGTCGGCGGCAAGACCCAGGTGGTCCTCCCCGGAAGCGGTTTCGTCGCGGCCTACTCCCCCGACGACGGCTCCGAGCTCTGGCGGGTGCGGTATGGCGAAGGCTACTCGGTGGTTCCGCGGCCCGTGTTCTCCGGCGGACTCCTTCTCATCGGCACCGGCTACGACGCAGCCACCCTCATCGCCGTCCGACCGGAAGGCGCCCGCGGCGACGCCACGGACTCGGCGATCGCCTGGAAGATCGCGAAGGGCGCCCCCAACACGCCGTCCGTCGTCGCCGACGGGACCCATGTCTTCTTCGTCTCCGACGCCGGCATCGCCTCTTGCGCCGAACTGGCCACCGGCAAGGTCCTCTGGAACGAGCGTCTCGGCGGCGGCTTCTCCGCCTCCCCGGTGCTCTTCGAGGGCCGCATCCTCTTCGTCAACGAGGAGGGCGTGGCCACCGTGGTGAAGGCCTCGCCGACCTTCGAGGTGGTCGCCCGCCACGAACTCGGCGAGCGCACGCTGTCCTCCCCCGCCGTCGTCGACAACGCGGTCTACCTGCGCACCGCAGGACACCTCCGGCGGATCGGTGCTGTTCCGCCGCGCTGACCTCCTGTACTCCTCCGCACCCGCCAGATGAAGGTGACATTGTTCATACCGTGTTTCGTGGACGCCTGCTTCCCCGACGTGGGGATCAGCATGGTCCGCATCCTCGAACGGCTCGGCCATTCCGTGCAGTGCCCCGAGGCGGTCGCCTGCTGCGGCCAGCCCGCCTTCAACTCGGGCTACTGGGACGAGGCCCGCCGGGTCGCCGACAACGCCCTGGACCACCTCCGCGGCACCGACGCCGTGGTGGTCGCCTCCGGTTCCTGCGGAGCGATGCTCAAGGTCTTCTATCCCCAGCTCTACGACGGACGGCCGCGCTCGGCCGAAGCCGGCGAATTGGCCGGCAAGGTCT
Organism: uncultured Verrucomicrobiota bacterium; assembly: GCA_903930165.1. Lineage (GTDB taxonomy): Bacteria > Verrucomicrobiota > Verrucomicrobiia > Limisphaerales > UBA9464 > SXXZ01. The sequence continues at coordinate 3,195 of CAIYXO010000085.1, forward strand.
GGGAGTTCTCGGACTTCCTGGTGAACCGACTGGGCGTGACCGACCTCGGCGCGAGGTTCCCGGCGAAGGTCACCTTCCACGACGGATGCCACGGCCTCCGTGAACTCGGGATCCACGCCGCGCCCCGGCAGCTTCTGTCGCATGTGCGGGACCTCGAACTGGTCGAGATGGAAGAGGCCGCCACCTGCTGCGGATTCGGCGGCACCTTCTCCGCGAAGTTCCCCATGATTTCCACCGCCATGGGCGAGGTGAAGTGCGCCAGCGCCGCCGGCACCGGGGCGGAATACGTCGTCTCCAACGACTCGAGCTGCCTCATGCACGTCCAGGGTCTCCTGGACCGCCAGGGAAGCGCCCTGAAGACGATCCACCTCGCCCGGATCCTCGACTCCCGATGAACACCGCCGCCGCACGATTCCTCGACGCCGCGGGAAGCATCACCCGCAACCTGCGCCATCGCGGGCTGATCCAGACCGCGTTGCGCAAATACGAGTCCGCACGGGACCGCCGCAAGTCCGCCTTCAACGACTGGGAATCCGCCCGACAGGCGGCCGCCGAGACGAAGTGGGAGGCGATCAACCACCTCGACGAACACCTCGTCTCCTTCGCCGACAAGCTGGAGTCGCGCGGCACCAAGGTCCATTGGTGCGGCAACGGAATCGAGGCCCGCGACCTCATCCGCACCATCATCCGCGACGCCGGCGCGAAGTGCGTCGTGAAGTCCAAGGCCATGACCGCCGAGGAGATCCACCTCAACGAGGCGTTGGAGAAGGACGGTTTCGAGGTGGTCGAGTCGGACCTCGGCGAGTTCATCGTTCAGCTCCGGAAGGAACCGCCCTACCACATCGTCTTCCCCGCGATGCACCTGACGCGGGACGAGATCA
>CAIYXO010000086.1 GCA_903930165.1 uncultured Verrucomicrobiota bacterium
CCCCGGGATCCAGGCCCACGACGTCGTAGGTCTCCGTGCCGTCCAGCTTCAGGGTCTGCGCGGTGGTGCCTTCCTTGAACTGCAGCGGCAGCACGCCCATTCCGACGAGATTCGAGCGGTGGATGCGCTCGAAGGACTGCGCGACCACGACCTTCACCCCAAGGAGGTTGGTGCCCTTGGCCGCCCAGTCGCGGCTGGAACCTGTCCCGTACTCCTGGCCGGCCAGCACGATCAGCGGCGTACCCTGCGCCTGGTAGGCGACCGAGGCGTCATAGATCGACGTCTTCACGCCGTCCGGTCCGAAGGTGTTGCCACCCTCCTCGCCGCCGAGCATCAGGTTCTTGATGCGGACGTTCGCGAAGGTGCCGCGGGTCATCACGCGGTCGTTGCCGCGGCGGCTGCCGTAGCTGTTGAAGTCGACGAACTCGACCGCGTTCTCCAGCAGGTAGCGGCCGGCCGGCGAGCTCTTCTTGATCGCGCCGGCGGGCGAGATGTGGTCCGTGGTCACGCTGTCGCCGAAGATGCCCAGCGCGCGGGCCCCGGTGATCGGCTGGATCGTCCCCGGCTGGAGGGCGAAGTTCGTGAAGAACGGCGGCTCCTGGATGTAGGTGGACTGGCGGTCCCAGTCGTACACGTTGCCGACGCTGGACGGGATCTCGTTCCACTTCGGGTTCTGGGCCGCGAAGTCGGTGTAGAGCGCCCGGAAGACCTCGGGCTTGAGGGCGGCCTGCATGGCGTCGCGCACCTCGCCGAGGGTCGGCCAGATGTCCTTGAGGAACACCGGTCCGCCGACTCCCTGGCCGACGGGTTCCGAGGTCAGGTCGAGGTCGACGCGGCCGGCGAGGGCGAAGGCGACGACCAGCGGCGGCGACATCAGGAAGTTGGCCTTGATGTTCTGGTGGACGCGGGCCTCGAAGTTGCGGTTGCCCGAGAGCACCGAGGCGGCGACGAGGTCGTTCTTCACCACCGCCTCCTCGATCTTCGGGTCCAGCGGACCGGAATTGCCGATGCAGGTGGTGCAGCCGTAGCCGACCGTCTGGAATCCCAGCTGGTCGAGGTAGGGCGCGAGGCCGGTCTTGTTGAGGTAGTCGGTGACGACGCGGCTGCCCGGGGCGAGCGACGACTTCACGACCGGGTTCACCTTCAGGCCCTTCTCCACGGCCTTCTTGGCGAGCAGGCCGGCGGCGAGCATCACGCTGGGATTGGAGGTGTTGGTGCAGCTCGTGATAGCGGCGATCAGCACCGAGCCATGGCCCACCTTGGAGCCGTTCACCTCGGCGCTCACCGCGGCGAAGTCCTCGGCCTTCTTGCCGAAGCCGTTTTCGGTCACGGGCTTGCTGAAGGCGCCGGTGAAGGTGGAACCGAGGTTCTTGAGCTCGATGCGGTCCTGCGGACGCTTCGGACCGGCGACGCTCGGGACCACGGTGGAGAGGTCCAGCTCGACGACCTGCGAGTAGTCGATCTGCCCCTTCTGGGGAATGCCCCAGAGACCCTGGGCCTGGTAGTAGTTCTCGTACAGGCGGACCTGCTCCTCGGTGCGGCCGGTGGCGCGGAGGTAGTTCGCGCACTCGGCGTCCACGGGGAAGAAGCCCATGGTCGCACCGTACTCGGGAGCCATGTTGGCGATGGTGGCGCGGTCGACAAGCGGCAGGGCCGCGGCGCCGGGGCCGAAGAACTCGACGAACTTGCCGACGACCTTCGCCTTGCGCAGGAGCTGGGTGACGGTGAGTGCGACA
>CAIYXO010000087.1 GCA_903930165.1 uncultured Verrucomicrobiota bacterium
CCACAAGCATAACTGCGTCGTCGAAGGCGAACTCGGCATGCTCGTTGGCGCCCAGCACGACGACGGCGAAGAAGGCGGCAGCTACTCCAAGGGCGGGGCCTACACCCACCCGGACGAAGCCGTCCAGTTCGTCAAGCAGTCCGGCGTGGACTCCCTGGCCGTCGCCATCGGCAACAGCCACGGCGCCTACAAGTTCAAGGGCGAGCAGCACCTGGACCTCGAGCGCCTCAAGGCCATCAAGAAGGCCTTGCTCGAAGCCGGCATGGGTGACTACCCGCTGGTGTTGCACGGAGCCTCTTCGGTTCCCAAGGACTTGGCCCAGAAGATCAACAAGTACGGCGGCGACCTCGGCGAAGAGACGGCCGGCGTTTCCGAGGCCGACATCGAGGTGGCCCGCCGCGTGGGTTGCACCAAGGTCAACATCGACACCGACCTCCGCCTGGCGATGACCGCGGCGATCCGTGAGGTGCTCGTCACCAAGCCCAAGGAGTTCGATCCCCGCAAGTACCTCGCCCCGGCCCGCAAGGCGGTGAAGGAACTCGTGCGCCACAAGCTGCGGAACGTGCTCTGCTGCGCCGGCCACGCCTTCGACTGAGCGTCGTTCTCCGAAGATTCCGCAAAAGGCCGTCCCGCAGTCGGGACGGCCTTTTCTGTCACCGCTTCCCGCCGCCTTGGAAAGTTTTTGCGGCCCTGGGGGGGTGTAACGGGTGGAACCGCGCTGCGTCGTCTCCGAAGTGCCCGTCTTGGCGGAGCCACTCGAGATCATCCATCCACCCCATGAACCAACCCATCGCAACCCTCACCATTGGACTCCTGACCGCCGGATTCGCTTCGGCGGCCGTGTTCGACCTCGCCTCGGACTTCTCCGTCGAAAACGGCAACCCCAACGGCGTCTGGACCTACGGACAGCTCGACACGCTGTCCTCCCCGTTCACCCCGTGGGTGATCGGCGGGATATCGGAAGCCCCTTACGCCCCTTCCAGCTTCTGGCACAGCTCGGATCCCGGAGACACCAATCCTTCGGCCTGGCAAAACCTCACTTCCCAGACCCACTTCGGCATCCTGCCGGGTGAGGTGGCCCTGCATCCGGGTTCCAGCGGACAGGGGGCGGCTGTACGTTGGACGGCTCCTGCGGGCGATGCCGGTGTCGCCTACTCGGTGAACGTCACCTTCGGAGCGGGCAACATCGGGTTGATGAGCCTCGCTGTCCTCTTCAACGGCACCACCGTTTGGACCGGTTCCGACTCGGGTTCCTTCTCCGAGACCCGGGTCCTGAGCTCCGGAGACCACTACGATTTCGTGGTCCATTCCGGCTATTTCTTCGGATCCACCCCGGTGTCGGCGAACCTGACGACAGTGCCGGAACCGTCCGCCTACGCCGCGATTGCCGCCGCTGGACTTGGGGCGTTGGCTGTCTGGCGCCGTCGCCGCGGCTGATCTTCCGGGACGGGGAGCCCGTGCCGCGAAAAACCTCCTTCGCCGGGCTCCCCGTTTCCGGCATCCTTTCCGGGCAATGTCCCTGCAGGAACACCGCCAGGCCATCGACTCCATCGACGCGGAGATCGTCCGTCTCCTGAACGAGCGCACGAAGCACGTGCTCGAGATCGGGGCCATCAAGACGAAGCAGGGACAGGAGATCTACGCGCCGCACCGCGAGCGCAGCGTCTTCCAACGGGTCACCAAGCTGAACCAGGGACCCATCACCAACGACGGCCTGCGGGCGATCTACCGGGAGATCATGTCCAGCGCGTTGTCCCTGGAGCGGAGCCTCACCATCGCCTACCTCGGTCCCGAGGCGACCTTCACCCATCAGGCGGCCATCCGGCGCTTCGGGCAGTCGCTTGGCTATTCCGCGCAGAAGACGATCGCGGATGTCTTCCACGAGGTGTCGAAGCAGCGTGCCGACTACGGCGTCGTCCCGGTGGAGAACTCCACCGAGGGCGTGGTGACGCACACCCTGGACATGTTCGTGGACAGCGACCTGAAGATCGTCTCGCAGATCGTACTGAGGATCTCGCACGGCCTGGCCGCGAAGGGGCGCCGGGAAGACATCACCCGGCTCTACGTGCATCCGCAGACGCTGGCGCAGTGCCGGGGATGGATCCAACGGACGCTGCCGCATGCGGAGCTGATCGAGACCAGTTCCAACGCGCGCTCGGCCGAGTTGGCGGCGAAGGAGAAGGGGGCCGCGGCCATCACCGGCGAGTTGGCGGCGGAACGCTACGGCCTGCCGCTGATCGAGCGGGACATCCAGGACAACTCCGCGAACGCGACCCGCTTCCTGGTGCTGGGACGCCAATGCGGTCCGAGCACCGGAGCCGACAGGACGAGCCTGCTGTTCAGCATCCGTGACGAGGCCGGGGCCCTGCACCGTTGCCTGGCGCCGTTCCGTCGGCTGGACATCAACATGACGAAGATCGAGTCGCGTCCTTCGAAGCGGAAGGCGTGGGAGTACTTCTTCTTCACCGACGTCGACGGCCACGCCGAGGACCCGAAGCTGGCGAAGGCGATCACCCAGCTCGGCCAGCACTGCAGCTTCGTGAAGGTGCTGGGGTCATATCCCAACGGGGAATAGGGGTGGTTTTCAGTTTTCAGTTTTC
>CAIYXO010000088.1 GCA_903930165.1 uncultured Verrucomicrobiota bacterium
ACCCGACAGGAAAGCCATCTGCAGGACACCCTGACGCCGAGACCCTGCTCAGGGTATGGAGTCCCGGCTTCAGCCGGCGGAAACCGTCCCATCACCAACACCGCGGGATCCAACTCCACACGCCATAGGGGAATTCCCCTCCGGGACCGCGTTTCGTTTTCCCTGCGGACATTTCCCAAATGGGGCTCCGGAGATGACGCCGGGAGTCTCACTACCTCACACCTGCGTCGGACGGGAGTGGAACCTGTAGCTTGGGGCTCCTGGGAAAAAGCGCGAGCGGACTCGCGCACTCCACGACGCTCACGCGCTGCTCCAGACGCCGGTTGGCATCACGGTCCCGGGTCTCGGTTCCCACGGACCTGTCCCCAGTGGACCCGGTTTCGCGACCGAACCCGGTTGCGGTCGGATCCGGTTTTCCCGAGCGTCCTCGCCGATGGAGGCACCCTTCACGTTCCGTCCGATCGGACATGTGCGCTCGGGCAAGGACCTGCGCTTCAAGGCGCGGCATCAGCCCGACGAGAAGGACGCGGAGTCCAGTGTGCTGGAACTGGAACCTTGGCCCGGCATGCGCGAATCGGTCCGCGATCTCGAGGGCATGGAGCGTATCTGGATCGTGTGGGTCTTCCACCGCGCCGAGAGCTGGCGCCCGCTCGTCCTGCCTCCCCGCGGCCCCGCCCAACGACGCGGCGTGCTCTCGACCCGCTCACCCCACCGCCCCAATCCCATCGGCATCACGCCGGTCCGCCTGCTGCACGTGGAGAAGCTGCGCCTGCACCTCGGGCCCTGCGACCTCCTGGAGGGAACGCCCGTGCTGGACATCAAGCCCTACGTGCCGTCCTACGACAGCTTCCCCGAAGCCTCCGCGGGATGGATCGACGCCGTGGACGCCCTGAGCCGCGAGGCGCCGTCCTACAGGGTGGGATTCGCTCCTCTGGCCCGCGAGCAGCTGGACTGGCTCCGGGGACGTTGGTCGGTGGACTTCGAACCGCGCCTGGTCGAGCTGCTCTCCAGGGATCCGTCACCCCATCGGACACGCCGCATCCGAACGCGCCGCGACGGGCCGTTCGAGATCGGTTGCGGCACCTGGAAGGCGCTGTTCGCGGTCAATGGCACCGAGGTCACCGTCGGCTCCATCGAGCCGTCCTATCCGGTCCGTTTCCTGACCGAAGCCTGGCGGACCGGGATCCCGGACCACGACGCCATGCTCGACTTCCTGACCCGTTGGCCCTGCCCGGCCCTGGAACCGAGGGATCCGTGAGCAGGACGGTTCCGGCGGAGCGTGGACACGCCTCACGCAAATGCGCCAAGGCGCCAATCGAGAAGCCGGATCCGGGACCGGGAATCGGACCACCGCTCGGCCTACCCGACGGAGGAAGACCCTTCCCGGCGAACGGGAAACGCGTAGCCTGAGCCCATGAGCCTTGGAACCGGAACGCTGCGGCTGCTGGCCTTCATCCTGGTGCTGGCGGCACCGCGGCTCCTCGCGGCACCGCCGGTCGTGCGGATCACCAACGCCGTGCCCGATGCCGGCGGCTACCGACTGGACTGGTCCGCCTCGCGGTCCGACATGCGCTTCGTGGTCGAGTCGCGGCGCGACCTGGTCTCGGGGGCCTGGGCCTCGGTTCCTTTCGTCGGATTCCCCGTCTCCGGCCGGACCCTGACCCTTCCGGCGGAGTTCCTGCCCGACCACGGCTTCTTCCGCGTGCGCGGAATCCCCGACCCCTCGGAACGCGGGAAGATCCTCTCGGCGACCCTCGTCCGGACCATCTCCACCTTCGAACTGCAGCTGATCCTCTCCTTCCAGGGCATCAACACCATCGCCGTCCGGAACGCGGTGCGTTTCTACAAGGTGGTCTATGAGACGATCGATCCCCACGGCTTCCGCACCCAGGCGTCCGGGGCGTTGATGGTTCCCGACGGCGTGACGGGACCGCGTCCGATGGTGAGCTACCTGCATGGGACGATCACCGCCCGCGAGGACGTCCCGTCCCGCCTCAACACCGAGGGCTACCTCGGCGCGATCCTCGCCTCGCAGGGCTACGTGGCGGCGCTTCCCGACTACCTCGGACTCGGAGACTCCCCGGGCTTCCATCCCTACCACCACGCCGGCAGCGAGGCCTCGGCCACGATCGACCTGCTGCGTGCGGCCAGGACCTGGACCGCGTCGAACAGCGTGGCGTTGAGCGGCAAGCTCTTCCTCACGGGCTATTCCCAGGGCGGGCACGCCACCCTCGCCGCGATGCGCGAACTCGAGGCCAACCATTCCACGGAGTTCCCCCTGACCGCGGTCGCCGGCGGCGCCGGGGCCTACGACCTGGCCGGGGTGACCACGGAGGAACTGCTGAAGGACCAGCCTTCGCCGAATCCCTACTACTTCGCCTACATCCTCGCCGCCTACATCGACGTGTACGGCATCGCCGGATCGCTGTCCGAGGTGCTGGCCCAGCCGTATGCGACCACCGTGCCGCCCCTGTTCGCGAACGGTTCGCCTTCCGGCCTGCTGAACGCGGCCCTGCCCTCCGTGGCCCACCGCGCGGTGCGCGCCGAGTACATCCAGGACTTCCGCAGCCGCGCCGACCATCCCCTCCGGGTCGCGCTTCGGGAGAACAGCCTCACCGAGTGGACGCCGCAGGCGCCGCTCCGCCTTTACCACTGCTCCGGCGACCTCGACGTCCCCCCGGCGAACGCCGTGGTGGCCTTCGACCGGTTCCGCGCACTCGGCGCGACCCGTGTCGAACGGTTCGATCCCCAGCCCACCGCGGACCACGGAGGCTGTGTCGAACCGACGCTGTTGGCGGCCCTGGCCTGGTTCGAAACCCTCCGATGACACCCGTTCCCCGCGGCGGCACCGTCCATTTTTTCCTTTGCCGCACCGCCCGTTTCCGGAACAACAGCCGCCTTTCAATCCAGCCATGGCGCTGATCGTGCAGAAATACGGCGGAACCTCCGTCGCCAATACCGAACGCATCCGGAACGTCGCCCGACGTGTCGCGCAATACCGCGAGCAGGGCGACCAGGTCGTCGTCGTCGTCTCCGCCATGAGCGGGGTCACCGACCGCCTCATCGGACTCGCCAAGGAGATCACCGCCCTGCCCGACGAGCGGGAGATGGACATGCTGCTCTCCACGGGCGAGCAGCAGACCATCGCGCTGACGGCGATCGCGCTGCACGCTCTGGGCCAGAAGGCCGTGTCCTTCACCGGCGCCCAGGCGGGCATCGTCACGGACGGCACCCACACCAAGGCCCGCATCCAGGACATCACTCCCGACGAGGTCCACCGCGCCCTCGACGCCGGCAACGTGGTGATCGTGGCCGGATTCCAGGGAGCGACCGAGGACGGGCAGATCACGACCCTCGGCCGCGGCGGTTCCGACCTCTCGGCCATCGCCCTCGCGGCCGCCCTCAAGGCCGACCTCTGCCAGATCTACACCGACGTGGACGGCGTCTACACCGCCGATCCCCGGCTCGTCCCGAAGGCGCGCAAGATCGCGGAGATCTCCTACGACGAGATGCTCGAGATGGCCGGCGCAGGCTCGAAGGTGATGCAGCTGCGTTCGGTGGAGTTCGCCAAGAAGTTCAACGTCGTGTTCGAGGTCCGTTCCAGCCTCAACGACAACCCCGGTACCATTGTGAAAGAAGAATCCGCCAGCATGGAGGACGTCGTCGTCCGCGGCGTCTCCCTCGACAAGAACCAGGCCAAGGTCACCGTCTGGGGCCTTCCCGACGTCCCGGGCCGCGCCGCCAGCATCTTCAACGCGCTCTCCCAGTCCGCGATCAACGTGGACATGATCGTCCAGAACGCGAGCCACGCCGGCGGCAATCCCGCCACCGACCTGACCTTCACCGTGGACAAGCCCGACCTGCTCAAGGCCGGCAAGGTGCTCGAGGGGCTCCAGGCGCAGCTCGGCTTCCGCGAGGTCACCTCGGACGAGAAGATCGGCAAGCTCTCCATCGTCGGCGTCGGCATGCGGAGCCACTCGGGCGTCGCCGCCAGGATGTTCACCACCCTCGCCTCCGAGGGGGTCAACATCGGCCTGATCTCCACCAGCGAGATCAAGATCAGCGTCGTCATCGACCTCGCCCAGGGCGAGAAGGCCATGCAGGCCCTGCACAAGGCGTTCCTCGAGTAGCGACCTCTGCTTCCTGTCCGCTGTTGCCGAAGGGCGCCGGCTTCCACCGGCGCCCTTCGTGTTTCACAGGCCAGTTGTTCCTCGAAGGGAGGAAGCTGAACCGGTCTTCCACACCCTCCGGCCCCATGGCACGCCGTTGTGTCCGGGACGACATAGTTCCGTTGGAAACGCGCCGCACGATCCGCACGATGCGCCTCCAACCCGGCCGCCAACACGGATTCACCCTCATCGAACTGCTCGTGGTGATCGCCATCATCGCGATCCTCGCCGGGATGCTCCTGCCCGCACTCGGTCGCGCCCGGAGCAAGGCCCAGACGATCCAGTGCCTGAACAACCTGCGGCAGATGGGCATCGCCCTGCTCCTCTACGAGGGAGACCACAAGCGACTGCCCCCGAAGGCGTCCCAGGTCCCCGACTTCATGAACCCCAAGGCCCCTGGATGGCAGAACAACTGTCTGTATGCCATCGCTCCCTATCTGCAGGGAACGGCCCAAGGCCGCAGCTCCAAGACCTACGCCTGCCCCAGCGCCAAGAAACCCGGTGACGGATCCGACGCCACCACGAACAGCGCCACCGGCTACCTGCCGAACGCCGTGTTCATGGAACGCACCCTCGACTCCGTCCCGAACCCCAGCGGGTTGATCTTCTGCCAGGAGACCATCCGACTCGTCAGTTTCACGGCGCTCCGGCCTGCCTACGGTGCGGATTTCGGACTCTGCTCCGGCCAGTACACGTTGTGGCACGTGAACCTGAAACCGGGACTCGACTGGTACTCCAGCCTCCACAACCAGGGCGGCAACCACCTCTTCGTCGACGGCCATGCCGAATACCGCAAGGCGAAGACGCTCCGGGCGGGCGACTTCGGACTGGTCGACGGCTCCAGCGGCAAGGCCGAGGACGACCAGAAGAGTCCGGAGACCCGGTGCTACAAGACCGTCTTCAACTGATGGCCTGGTCGGAACCCGGCATCAGTTCTTCATCAGGACGCCGTCGAGGTTGAGCAGGACGTTGGCCACCGTCGTCCAGGCGGCCGCCTCGGCGGGATCGAGCCCGGCAGGCAGCATTCCCAAGGGATCCGTCGCCAGCCGGAGGGCCTCTTCGTGCCGATCCGCATAGCCCACCCGTTCCGAGTCATGCAGGGCGACGAGCCTTCGGATCGCCTCCTCCGAGGCGGGGCGGCACAACACCCCTTCCAACCCCAACCGCACCCGGTCCGCCACCGTGCCGTCGGCCTGTGCCAGGCGACGTCCGAGGGCCTGGGCGCACTCGACAAAGACCGGGTCGTTCAACGTGACGAACGCCTGCAGCGGGGTGTTGGTCGGCTGACGCCGCACGGTGCAGTTCTCGCGGCTCGGCGCGTCGAACGTCGCCATGCTGGGATAGGGCACAGTCCGCCGCCAGAAGGTGTAGATCCCACGCCGATACCGATCCTCGCCCTCGCTGGTCGACCACGACCGCTCCCCGTTGAATGCGGCC
>CAIYXO010000089.1 GCA_903930165.1 uncultured Verrucomicrobiota bacterium
AGCACGGGGTCGAGGATCGCCTGCTTGGGCGGGTTGATCTGGTCGAGGGGAACGTTGTTGGGCACGGCGGTGTACGGCGTGAGATCGGCGGTGTCGGTGAAGCAGTCGAACATCGGGGTGGCGCTCGCATCGAACTGGTTCATCGGCGGTATTCCGAGGATCTGCTCGAGCGTGCGGATCATGCTCGTGGTGTTGTATTGGGTGGAGACGACGGAACCGCGCTTGGTGTAGGGGCTGATGCAGAAGGCGGTCGTCCGGTAGCCGCTGACGTGGTCCCAGCCGGCCTGCGGATCGTCCTCGATCGCGAAGATCGCGGTGTTGGGCCAGAAGCGGCTCCTGCTGACCGCCTCGACGATGCGTCCGAAGGCGAGGTCGTTGTCGGCGACGCACGCGGCCGGGGTGGGTTCGCCGGGGGAGGTGCCGCTGGTGTGGTCGTTGGGCAGGCAGATGATGGTCAGCCGCGGGAAGTTCCCCTTGGCCTCGAATTCCTGGAGTTCGCGGATGAAGAAGTCGGCGCGGAACTGGTCGGGAACCGACATCTCCCATCCGACGTAGTTGGTGGGGGTGTAGGGCCGGATGGACTCGACCATGGGATAGCTGGAGAAAACCACCTCGTCGCTCAGGCCCTTCCAGGTGCGGTAGCAGGGGAGGAAGCTCGGCGAACCCTTCTTGGAGCGGTCGCGCCAGCGGATCGAAGGCGCGGCGAACTCGCCGTAGTTGCGGAAGGAGACGCCATGCTTGAGGGCGTTGTCCCAGAGGAACCCGGCCGGCGAATAGGCCAGCGCGTCGTTCTCGTCCTCGCCCATGCCGTCGGGATAGCTGCGCGGGAAGCCGGCGAAGGACTTCTCCATGTAGTCGGTGGCGAAGGCGGTGGTGGACCACTGGTGGCCGTCGGCGCTCAGGATCCCGGCGCAGTAGGTGTTGTCGAGCAGGGTGAACTCGCGGGCCAGCTTGTGCAGGTTCGGGGTGATCTTCTCCCCGAAGATGCACAGGTCGGGACGGCCGTTTCCGGCGAGGACGTCGCCGAAGACCTGGTCGTAGGTCCGGTTCTCCTTGATGACGTAGATGACGTGCCGGATGAGGCTGGGCTCGCCGATCCGCTCGGGAACGGCGCGGGGTGCGACGCCCTTGCGCGGCGGGAGGCGGGAGGCGAGGACGGCGTCGCGGCGGAGGTTCCGGGAGACGGTCTCGGAGAGCTTCGGCAGGTCCTTCGAGGTAGGCAGCGGCACGAGCGAGAGGGAGCCGTTGTACTGGTGGCTGTTGAACCCGGGATTCCCGTTCTCGCCCTTGCCGGTCTTCGACGGAAGTCCCTTCACGTTGGCCACGACCAACTGCTTCCGGGCGGGGTCGAGCACGAGGGCGCCGGGGAACCACCCGACCGGGATCATGCCGGTCAGACGCGACTCGCGGTCCGCGGGATCGAAGCGAAGCACGGCCACGGCGTTCTGGGTGCCGTTGGCGACGTAGAGGCTCCTGCCGTCCGGGGCGAACACCACGGCGTTCGGCGAGGCGCCGAACAGGTCGGCGGGACTCGTCCGCGTCCACACCGTCTCCACGACCGATTCGGTGCGGGTGTCGATGACGGTGAGGGTGTCGGATCCGGCGTTGGCGCAGACCACGTGACGTCCCGACGGGGAGACGGCGAGTCCCGAGGCGTGGAGTCCGGCCAGCAGTTCCTGGGTCGGCGAGGGCGTTTGGCGGAGGTCGACGACGGAGACCGATCCCTCGCTGGCGATGTGGCGGACGGGATCGACGCGGACGACGGTTCCACGGCCGGCGGGCCCGGTCAGGTCTTCGGCGCCGGGACGGCGTCCGCCCCAGTTGCTGACATAGGCCTTGTCGCCGACGAGCACCACGTCGTAGGGGGCGACGCCCACGGGGAATTCGCGGAGGACGGCGCCGGTCTCGGCATCGAGTTCGAAGAGCCGGTTGGAAAGGTTGCCGCAGACGTAGAGGCGGGATCCCGCGGCGTTGAAGGCGAGTCCGGCCGGGATCTCGGGCTTGCGGAGCGGTGCGTCGGCGGTGGGGATCGGGATCGAATGGGACGGGGTGACCGAGCCGTCGTCGGAGACGCGGAAGGCCTTGAGGCTTCCGTTGACGTTGCTCATCACGACCCGCTTGCCGTCCGGCGAAACGGCGAGGCCGGTGTAGCTGACCTGGCCGCTCTTGTCGGGCTTGAGGATGTTCGCGGAGGCCTGTTCCGGCGTCGGGGCGTCCTTGGGCTCGGGCGGCAGGGCGACCCTTTGGAGGACTTCGCCGGTGGCCGGGTCGAGGACGAGCAGTTCGCTGGTCTTTCCGCTGACATACAGGCGATCCCCGCGGCGTGAGAGCCGCACGACCAGCGGCCGCAGGCCGGTGAGTTCCACCTGGCGTCCGAGCGGGGTGAGGGCCTGGTTGACCGGGGTCACCGACCGGCCATCGGCGCGGTGACCCACATGTTCGCGGTCGCGCTCCACGGCCTCACGGGACGAGACCGAGTCTGTCGGGTAATGGCAGCCGGCGCCGACGAGGACGGCGGCGACCGCCGCGTACAGGGCCCGTTGGCGGCGTGGGGAAGAGCGCATGCCTGTCTTTGGCGGAACCGAGCGCCCCGGTGCAAGGCTGGATCGATCCGAATTCCCCGACGATCCGGTTACGGAAGCCGAACGGGTCGGCAAGGCGGTCGGCACATCCGGGAAACCCTGCCGGTTCCAGGCGGGAGTCCCAAACGATCAGGGGACGGCGTTGATCCGGAGGTCGTCGAAGCGCAGCGGGGTCCCGCTGAAGGGCAGGCCCCAGACCCCCGCCTTGCCGGCGGGCAACTTCTCGGCCTCGTCGGCGGTGAGGGTCCAATCGGCGGGCTCCGTTTCGCCCTGCCAGGCCTTGGCGGAGATCCGCACGCCTTCGCCCTGCCGTTTCACCATGAGCTTCAGCCGTGTCCATTCGCCGCTGGCCCACTTGAACGGGGCCGAGGCCTTGATGTCGTCGCCGTGCACCAGTTCGACGACGCCCTTGGCCGGGGAGACGCGCACCTTGTAGCCGCCCACGCCGTTGAGCCCGATGGCGAAGGTGGGGAACTTGCGTCCCGAGCGGGTTCCGTGGATCCGTGCGGTGAGCTCGAGTCCGTCCGCGGCGTTGTTGCCGAACAGCACGCCGAACGAATCGAGGGGTGCGCCGGGAAGCTCGATGAAGCGGTTGCCGGCCTCCTCCTTCACGGTGAACTGCCCGTCGAGGACCATGAACTCCGCGGGCAGCTCGCCCGGCGGCACCTGGGTGAAGTCCTGCTCGAAGACGGCCTTGTCGGCGGCCAGCAGGTTCGAGAGCGCGAGACCTGCGGCCGCGGCTGCGGCGCGCAGGGAGGGGAACGACGTCTTCATCGGAAGATCCATGGCAGAGGACCGACGGGATTCAAGGGGCGGCTGTTCGAAGAGCCTTGTAGAGGATTGGGGGAGCCGGCGCCTTCAGCGGATGGGGTTCCCGGGCGGCGTGGCAGGCTGGATTCCGACCGCCTCGGCGGCGAGGGTTCCCAGCCGACGGCGCAGGGCGATGACGTTGCCGGCCTCGGTCGGGTGGTTCCGGTTGCTCAGGAAGATGATGAACGAGCGGGAGCCGGGATCGATCCAGAACGAGGTGCCGGTCCAGCCGGAATGGCCGTAGGAGCCGACCGGGAAGATGTTCCCGCGCGGACCGGCGTAGGGTGAGTCGATGTCCCATCCGAATCCGCGCTTCGGCAGCTCCGGCGGCGACTGCACCGCGGTCATCGCGCGGACCGTCTCCGCCTTCAACACGCGGCGTCCGTCGAGTTCGCCCTCGCCGAGGAACATGCGGCAGAACCGGGCGACATCCCCGGCGGTGGTGAAGAGGCCGGCGTGGCCCGCGACGCCGCCCATGCGGCGGGCGGTGGGATCGTGCACGACGCCGCGGAGGACGGTGCCGTCCGGTTGGCGTTCCGTGGGGGCGATTCGGTTCGCGGGGATGCGGTTCAGCGGCCGGTACACGGTCGAGCGCATGCCCAGAGGCCGATAGAGCTCACGCTCGCAGAAGATGTCCAGCGGTTCGCCGGCGACCTTCTCGACGATGCGGCCGAGCAGGATGAAGTTGATGTCGGAATAGACGAACTTCTGGCCGGGCGGCTGTGTCGGGGTCTCGTCGCAGGCCCTTCGTTCCGCCTCGTCCGCGCCGGTCCACGAACCGCCGCCGAGGCCCGGTCGGAGTCCCGAGGTGTGGGTGAGCAGGTGCCTCACGGTGATGCCTTCCTTGCCGTGGGCGGAAAATGCCGGGAGATACCGTTGGACCGGCGCCTCGATGTCGAGACGGCCCTCTTCCCAGAGCTTCATCACCGCCGGGGCGGTGGCCATGACCTTGGTCAGGGACGCGGCGTCGTAGACCGTCTCCGGGGTGGTCGGTTCCCGGGTGGGTTCGACGGACTGTTGGCCGAACGCCCGGAGGTGGCGGGATCCGCGGCTCTCCAGCCAAAGGACGCCGCCGGGACACTGGTTCGAGGAGATGGCGGAGACGACGGTCTGGTCCAGCAGCGCGAGCCGGGCCGGATCCAGCGTCGGCGTGGAAACCGTGGGCGTCCGCGAGCGGCATCCGGCGAGGGTGAGCGCGACCGCGAGGACTGCGGCTCCACCGAACCGGAGAAGGCGCGGGGTATGGGCGGGGATCATTTCGCGGGAAGGGCGTCCTGCATCGGGAGGGAGACCCGGCCGGAGTTCGCGGGATGGAAGAGACGGTCGAGCATCACGTACACGACGGGGATGACGTAGAGCGTGAGGAAGGTGCTGGTGAGCATGCCGCCGACGACCGCGATGCCCATGGGGCGCCGGCTTTCGGCACCGGCGCCGAAGCCGATGGCGATGGGCATGATGCCGGCGATGGTGGAGAAGGCGGTCATCAGGATCGGGCGCAGGCGGACGCGTCCGGCCTCGAGCATCGCCGTCATCGGATCCATGCCCTTGGCCGTCTGCTGGTTGGCGTACTCGACGAGGAGGATCGAGTTCTTGGTGACGAGGCCGACGAGCAGGATCAGGCCGATCTGGCTGAACAGGTTGATGTTCATCGCCGGGATCGGGGGAATGACGCCGACGTTGCCGAGGAAGGCGAGGAGCCAGAGCAGGCCGAAGGCGCCGACGGCGGCCAAGGGCAGGGCGAGCATGACGGTGAACGGGTGGACGAGGCTCTCGAATTGGGCGGCGAGGGTCATGTAGACGATGATCCCGGCGAGCCCGAGCACCCACCAGATCTCGTCGGAGGTGTCGGCGAGGTTCTTGGCCTCGCCTTCCCAAGCGAACAGCGTGCCGGCGGGCAGGTCGCCCAGGAGCGGTTCCACCTGCTTCACCACGGAACCGATCGTGGTGCCGCCGGGTGAGGCGGTGATGCTGGCGCTGCGGAGGCGGCCGTAGTGGCTGATGGAGTTGGGGGCGGAACCCTGGGAGCGCGAGACCAGGCTGGAGAGCTGGATCAGTTCGCCGCGGGTGTTGCGCACGAAGACCGTGTCGAGGTCCTGGGGGGTGAGGCGGGAGCCGCGTTCCAGCTGGGCGAT
>CAIYXO010000090.1 GCA_903930165.1 uncultured Verrucomicrobiota bacterium
GGCGGCCGGAAGTGATATCCTGGCCCCGTGTCGGAGATCGAACTCAACGAGTCCTTCCTGTCCAAGTCCGCCGGATGGGAAGTGATGAAGGAAGCCAGGGCGGTGCTGGCCAGCGGCCGGGTGCTCTCCTCCAACTGGACGCCCCCCATGCTCAAGGGCGTGGTCCAGTCCGACCAGACCAGCTATCGCGCCGGCCTCGTGATCAAGGGGCCACTGGACATCGAGAACGTCTGCTCCTGCAGGAAGTCCAGGGAGTGGGGAACCCTCTGCGCCCACTCGATCGCCGTCGGCCTTCACCACCTGAAGCCAACGGAGAAGACCGCTCCGGCCCGGACTCCGACGTCTCCCGGAAACCCGCCCACCAGTCGTCAGGTCGCTCCCACGAAGGATCCGGTACGTCTGCGCCGGTCCGAAGCCGGTGAACCCCTGGAGATCTCCGTGATCTTTCCGCCCAACCTCGCGGAGGGATTTGTCCGGGGCCGCCTGATGCTGGTGTTCGAAGGCAGGACAAGGCAGGGGCGGGTTCCGTTGAACTCCTTGGTGCGGGCCGGAGCGTTCCGGCTCTCTCCGGAGGATGGACGACTCCTGGATGCGGCCGAACTCGCCGCCGGCGGCGACACGCCCGGGATGGTCCAACTGGATGCCGCGACGATTTCTCCCCTGCTCGAGGCGATGGCCGGACACCCGAGACTGACCCTCGGAAGGGGACGCGCGCTGGCGATCGATGGCGCGCCGGCGGGCATGCCGATCCGGGCCCGCCTGGAACCGGACGGGCAAATCCTGCTCTCGATGCCTCCGGCGCCCGCAGGAGCCGCCCTTTTTCTCGCGCCCGACCGGACCTGGATCCTTCGGGACGACCGACTCCAAACGCTGGCGATCCCGTCCGCCTTCCGTGAGGTGCTCCAGAATCCGGTGCGGATACCCCGGGTGAAGGTTCCGGGCTTCCTGCTGCAGGATTGGGCGGCCCTTGCGGCCGGGAGCGGGCCCGATGCCGACTTCGATCCGCGCGACTTCCGCCTGGAACCCGCCCCACCGCGCTTCCTGCTGCAGTTGACCGGGGGCCTCGCGCAGCTGACGGCGACGCTCCAATGCGCCTACGGACCCCGGATCATGACCGTGGGCGTCACGGCGAAGGACGAGGCCTCGTGGCTGCCGGACCCCGCCGACATCCGGCGCTACTCGACCCGCGACCTGGCGGCCGAGCACGGCGCCTTCCAGCGGCTCCGCGGTTCCGGATTCTCGGGGCCGGACGGCCAGGGCCGATGGACCCTGGTCGGACAGGACCGCGTCCTCGCCTACTTCGCGCGGGTGCATCCGAGGCTGGAGCGCGAGTGGGCCGTCACCCTCGAGGAGCGGCTGGAATTCAGCACGCGCAAGAACCTCGACCGGGTCACTCCGCGGTTCCGGATCGCGGCAGGTGGCGGCGAACGTTGGTTCGACCTCGAGATCTCGTACGAATCCCAGGATGGCGAAAGGTTCTCCGCCGCCGACATCCAGAGACTCGTCCAGGGCGGAGGCTCGGGTCGGACCCGTTCCGGCAAGTCGATCGTGCTCGACACCGGGGCGGTGGAAGAGCTGCAGGAAGTGCTTCTGGACTGCGCTCCCGACCAACGCGACGGACGCTACCGGATCGACGCCGCGCAGGCGGGCTTCCTCGATGGCGCGTTGCGCGAACAGGGCCAGGAACTGCAGGCGCCGGCCGCCTGGCGGTCGCGGGTTTTCCAGCAATCCGGCGCCGCCGAACTCACCTGCCCTCCGCTCGGTCCGCTGGACTCCGTGCTGCGCCCCTACCAGAAGCACGGCGTCGCCTGGATGCGTTTCCTCCGCGAAAACGGCTTCGGCGGCGTGCTGGCGGACGAGATGGGCCTGGGGAAGACGCTCCAGGTGCTCGCCC
>CAIYXO010000091.1 GCA_903930165.1 uncultured Verrucomicrobiota bacterium
AAGACCACCAGCGTGTCACCCACGGCGAGGTCCGCCAGCGCCACGTCCACGATCCCGGCCTCGCCCTTCCGGTGGGCGATGGAAGGCATCCGTTTGGCCAGCGCGGCCAGCACCGACGAGGCGCTGCGCAACGCGTAGCTCTCCAGGGCCTCGCCCCCGGCCAGCATCAGGACGATGATCGATCCGGCCAGGTACTCCCCGAGCACGACCGAGGTGATGATGGAAACCCCTCCGAGGAGATCGGAACCGAACTCCCGCCGCAGCAGCAGCCGCAGCAGGTCATAGAGCAGCGGCAAGCCGCCCAGCGTCAGCGTGACCAGCAAGGGGATCCGGTTCAGGACCGGTGGCGAGTCGAAGCCGAATCGCAGCGCCAGGTGCAGCAGGATGGCCGCGATGGAAAACGCCGCGATGATCGTGGACTTGCGATTCCAGAGGATTGCCGGGGAATACCAGCGTGGGGCCGCAGACGTTGCGTCGGCGGATGGCCGCTTCGGCGCGATGGGCTGGGTGGCCTCCGGGTGTGTGTTCAAGATGCAGTTTCCCTACCGACAGGACTTCCGATGTGGACCAACCGGCCTGGAGACCTCGCGAGCCTGGCAATGATACGAGAAGCCGCCGCAAAGGACCGTCCAGAGGTTGCCGTCATTCCGTCGTCCCGGCCTCGTGGGCGGACGCGGCTTCCGGCGGTCCGGAAATCCCGGAGGACTGCTCAATCCCCTTCCCTGGAGCCGGAAGCTGCAGGCGGACCGTTGCCCGCACGGATCTCCGTGTGGCGGATCTGGCCGCCCAGACTCGCAGACCAGACCACAAGACCGCCAACGACCAAGCAGGCCAGAAGCAAGGAAGTGCCGTACCAGACAGGCAACGCACGGCCGTTTCGAAAGAGGATCAGCCCGCACAAGGCCACACCCCCCAGCGCCAAGGAACCCGTGAAGGCGAACCCAGCCGCCTCCTCATGCTGTTCCATGATCGGCTTGGAGACACCCGGAAGCGATTCGACGGCGTCCCCGGCAGGTTCACCGGTCAGATAGACCGGCACGGCAGCCAGCGCGACGAGGACAAGGACTCCGAGCGCGGTCTTCTTGAGTTCGGTGCTCTTGCGCCAAAGCCCGAAAAGCAGGAGTCCAAGTCCAAACAGGGTGCCGAGCACCGGAAGGTGGTTGAGCAGCAGATGGAGATGGGTCGCGTTCATTTTTGGGTGTATTGTCCTATGCTGAGTCCGTTGGACCCAGGGCTTCTCCAAGGATACAAAAGCCATTGAAGCCGATTGCGGAAGCTTCACCCGGTCCGCCGGTCCGCATGCCGACCTCGGTAGGGATGGGGCCCTGGATCCGGTGGTGGTCGCCTCCAAGCTGTCGGGGGGACCACGGTTGTTTCATCTCGGTACATTCGACACCGCATCGATGATTCTGGAATGGGGTGATTCCCGAATCTCCGGAAGACCAGCAGACGACCGTGAACCAAAGGCTTCCCCTCATTGCGGCCAATCCTCCTATTCGGAAAAGGGGACCCGTCCGCAGGCTACGGAGAACAACCGCTGCGGGACATGTTCCCGGAATGACCGAGCCCCTGAGACTTCGGACCGAGAAAGGCAACCAAGCCGGATGCTGCGGGCGATCGTCGTGGAGTGCGCGAGTCCGCTCGCGCTTTTCCCCGGAGCGAGACGACGCAAGGAGTCTCACACCAATCCGAGCAAGGCCCTGAGAGGTGTCCCCCAAGGCGGTTCACAGCCCTCTTCCCCTCGACACATCAAGCCAGCGCCGCACCAGCGCCCATCGTCAGGACTCCCCTCCGGTCCACATCGCGTCGTTTGTCATTGGGTGTTCAGGCTGGTGGAAGGTGCAGCCAGCTGTTGAAGGCGCCGAAACTCGGCAAAGTAGAAGGCGGCTCGCTGCTCGTCGGGCATCACCGCGTCAAAGAAGTGTGCAGCCTCCTCGTAGGCCTCCACAAAAAGTGGGTCAACGGCGATGGCTCTGAGAAAACAGAATCCGGCATCGTCCAGCGAGTGCGGGCAGGACTCCGACGCGAGCTCAATCAGGTTGCCCCGCATACACCAGAGCTTGGGAGAGTTCGGAAAAGCGAGAACAGCCTCGTCCGCAAGCGCGATGGTCTCTGGAGTGGCCTCGAAATTGGGCTCGCTCGAAGTCGAACCACGCGGCCACCGGGCTCGTAGTACCGAGATGTATTCGCTCTCGTTCACAGGATGCTTCTGCGGACCTCTTTTGTGCGTTTGGCTTCTGAGTGACTCAACTCACGAGTTCCTTGGGACGTGTCCCCAAGACTGTCCTTGCCCACCCCAGCTGACATGGTCTCATAGACCTAGAATGAAACTGCTGATCTACCTAAATCTGTTGTTACTCACCGCTGGATGCGCAACAACGTCAACCGCTCCTATCGGCGTCGAGAACAGCGGCCAGAAGCAGGTCCAGATTTTCCAATCTGGATCTCTTCCGTCACAGAAATACATCGTCATG
>CAIYXO010000092.1 GCA_903930165.1 uncultured Verrucomicrobiota bacterium
CCCGCCGCGCCGCCCTGCAGTGGGTGGTCGCCGCCGGAGCCGCGATTCCCCTCACCTCCCTCGACCTCTTCGCCGAGGAGGCGGCGCCGGTCACCGGCAAGCCCTACGGAACCGACCCCGTTCTCAACAAGGTCTACAAGCCCGGCGACCTTTGGCCGCTGACGCTCGCTCCCGGCCAACGGCGCACGGTGGTCGCCCTCTGCGACCTGATCCTGCCCGCCGACGATCGTTCCCCCTCGGCCTCCGCCGTCGGGGTTCCCGAGTTCGTCGACGAATGGATCAGCGCGCCGTACCCGGTCCAGCGGAAGGACCGGGAGACGATTCTCGCCGGCCTGGCCTGGCTCGAAGCCGAGTCCCGGAAGCGTTTCCAGAAGGGATTCGTCGAACTCGCCGACGCCGAGCAGTCGGCGATCGCCGACGACATCGTCCATCCGAAGCGGGCCAAGGCCGGGTTCGAGGAGGCCGCCGTGTTCTTCGCCGCCTTCAGGAACCTCGTGCTCACCGGCTTCTACACGACGCCGGCCGGGATGAAGGACATCGGCTTCATCGGCAACGTGGCCCTCGCCAAGTTCCCCGAGCCGCCGAAGGAGGCGTTGGAGAAGCTGGGACTTGCGTGACGATTCTCGATTCCTGATTCCCGATCCCTGATTTTTGCACCGCGATCCCCAATCCAAACCGGCGAGGTAGCCATTGGGGGGACCGAAGGATCGGATCATCGGAGATGTGGGGCGACGGCGCGGAAGGAAACGGCATGGCCTTGGAACTGAGACCGAATTGCGAGTGCTGCGACCGCGATCTGCCGCCGGAGTCCCCGGACGCGCGGATCTGCTCGTTCGAATGCACCTTCTGCGTCGACTGCGTGGAACGGCGGCTTGGCGGCCGCTGCCCGAACTGCGGTGGCGAACTGGTCCGGAGGCCTGTGCGACCGAAGGCCGCCCTGGCCCGGAACCCGGCCTCGACGCGGAGCGTCCGGCGCGAAACACCATGCCCAGGTGGCGGACTTCCCGGAAACCGCTGAAGGGGCCTCACGCAAACGCGCCAAGACGCGAAGGGATTCGGATCGGACGGGAACGGACACCTGCCCAGACAAGGTCGGAGGTGGACGCTCGTTCGACCGACCCACCGCTACTTCACCTGGGACTTCCGTATCACCTCTGCGGCTTGGCGCCTTGGCGTGATGCTCCCCATCAGGCGCGGACTTCCGGACTCACTGCTGCTGTTGTTCCTGCTGCACCAGGATCTCCGCCTCCAGGTTCTGGAAGGGCTGGAAGATGTAGGCGTTGAACAGCGCGTTGCCGACGTCGATCAGGGCGATCTGGAGGTCGTCGATGTACTTGTGCAGGCCGGAGAGGATGAAGATCTCGTCGATGGTGCTGAACTGGAGCTGGGCGACGAGACGACCGGCGAGCTTCTCTGCGTCGTTGCAGAACCGGCCGTCCGAGACCCCGGAGACGCGACGCAACGCGCGGTTCAGCCGTTCCACGCAGAACCGCACCGAGCGCGGGAAATCGTCCGAGAGCATGAGGAACTCTGCGACCAGACGCGGATGGACTTCGGCTCCGTGGATCGACTTGTAGGCGTCCCACGCGCTGCAGGAATGGAGGATGGCCGCCCACTCGAGGGCCTCGGTGTGGCTGATCGTCTGGGGAACGCCCTTCTCCGGCAGCGTCTGGTAGCGGACGTCCAGGATGCGGGAGGTCATGTCGGCACGCTCGATGAACTTGCCGGCCTGGAGGAAGAGCCATCCCTCGTTGTGCGGGATGGTGGCGTCGGCCAGGCCCTGCAACATCAGGGAGCCGGCCTTCACCTGCTGGAGGAAGTCGAACGGGTTGGTGTCCCAGCTTTCCCGCGCCTGAGGGGAATGCAGGAACAGGTACAGGCGGTTCAGCTCCTCCCAGATGTCGGTGGTCAGCTGGTCGCGGACCATGCGGGCGTTCTCCCGGGCCTGCGCGATGGAGGAGACGATGGAGTTCGTGTTCTTGGTGTCGAACACCAGGTACTCGGTGACCGACTGGGCGTTCGCCTCGGAGTACAGCCGGTGGAAATCCGCCTCGTCGCCCGTGGCCTGGATGATGGGAAGCCAATGCGCGGCGAGCTGCTGCGAGTTGAGGTTCCGGTGGTCCAGGATCAGCTGGAGGTTCACGTCCACGATGCGCGCCGAGTTGTCGGAGCGCTCGATGTAGCGGGACATCCAGTAGAGGGAATTGGCGACGCGGGAGAGCATGTCTTGAATCGATTTCCGTTGGGGAACCCCGGCCGGTCACGGGACCGGTCAGGACTCACTCGTCACTCATCACCGAACAGGACCCAGGAGTCCTTGCTGCCACCACCCTGAGAGGAGTTGACCACCAGGGACCCCTTGCGGAGCGCCACGCGGGTCAGGCCGCCGGGGATGATCACGGTCTTCTCCCCGTAGAGGATGTACGGACGGAAGTCGATGTGCCGCGGCTCGAACTTCCCGTCGCCGACGTGGGTCGGGTGGGTGGAGAGGTTGATCATCGGCTGTCCGATGTAGTTCCGCGGGTCCTTCTCGATCGCGCCGCGGAAGCGTTCCCGCTCCTCCTTCGTCGCCTGCGGCCCCATCAGCATGCCGTAGCCGCCGGACTCGTTGGCCGCCTTGATGACCAGCTTGTCGAGGTTCTCGAGCATGTACTTCTTGTCCGCCTCCTCGCTGGCGAGGTAGGTCGGCACGTTCGGGATGATCGGGTCCTGGTCGAGGTAGTATTTGATCATCCGCGGGACGAAGTAATACATCACCTTGTCGTCCGCGATGCCGGTGCCGATGGAGTTGGCCAACGACACGTTGCCGGAACGGTAGGCATGCACCAGGCCGGGCACGCCGAGCATCGAGTCCCGACGGAACACCGTGGGGTCGATGAAGTCGTCGTCCACGCGGCGGTAGATCACATGCACGGGCCGGAGGCCCTTGGTCGTGCGCATGAACACCCGCGCGTCGCGGACCACGAGGTCGCGTCCCTCGACGATCTCGATGCCCATCTGGCGGGCCAGGTAGGTGTGCTCGAAGTAGGCCGAGTTGTAGGCGCCCGGCGTGAGCACGACGACCGTGGGATCCGCGACGCCGGACGGCGCGATGTAC
>CAIYXO010000093.1 GCA_903930165.1 uncultured Verrucomicrobiota bacterium
ACGGATTGGGTGGCCGGGTTGAAGTCGTAGAGGTTCGAAAGCTGGTAGCGCAGCGTGTTGCGGATCAGTCGGTAGGTCTCTCCGACCTTCTTCAGGCGCTCCTCGCTGACGACGATGTCGCTGCGGTAGTCCTGCGAGGCGACCCAGAGCCGCACGACATCGCAACCGTAGTCCTTGATGTAGCGTTCGGCCGTCTGCGGCTTCTGGTATCCGCCCTGGCCCTGCTTGGACTTGGAGATCTTCTCGCGGTCCTCGTCGACCATGAAGCCGTGGGTCAGCACCGTCTTGAACGGCGCCGAGCCGTTGCCGGCGAGGGAGAGGAGCAGCGAGGACTGGAACCAGCCCCGGTGCTGGTCGCTGCCTTCCAGGTAGACATCCGCCTGCCACGAACCGTCGGCGTGCCGGAGTTCCGGACGGTGTTGGAGCACCGCACGGCTGGAGGATCCGGAGTCGATCCAGACGTCCAACGTGTCCTGGCTCTTCCGCGCCGCCTCGGCACCGGTCCAGCCGTCGGGACGGCAGAGCGTCCACAGCTCCGCGGCCGGGGTGGAGAACCAGACGTTGGAACCGTCCTTCTCGATGAGGTCGGCGGCCTTGCGGACGATCGCGGCGCTCAGGATCGGCTCACCCGCGGCGTCGTAGAAGGCGGGGATGGGCACGCCCCAGGTGCGCTGGCGCGAGATGCACCAATCGGGACGGGTCTCGACGGCGCCGCGGATCCGGTTCTTGCCCCAGTCGGGGACCCAGGAGACGGAATCGATGGCGTTGAGGGCCTGTTTCCGGAAAGGCACACCCTCCGACCCTGAGTGGTCCACGCGGATGAACCATTGGTCCACGGCGCGGAAGATGATCGGGGTCTTGGACCGCCAGCAGTGGGGGTAGCTGTGGTGGTAGTCCTCGCGCTTCATCAGCGCTTCCTTCTCCACCAGCATTGCAAGCACGGCGTCGTTGGCCTCGGACTTCCCGGTCTTGGCCAGCGTGGACTTCCCAAGAAGCGACTCCGGCATTTGCTGGTCCGCGGGCAGGTCCGCGGTGTGGACCAGACGACCCTCGTCGTCCACGGGACAATACACCGGCAATCCGACCTTCAGGCCGAGCTGGTAGTCGTCCTGTCCGTGGCCCGGGGCGATGTGGACGAAGCCGGTGCCGGTGGAGTCGTCGACGAAGTCCGCCGGGAACAGCTTCCCGGTGCGATTGCAGAACGGGTGTTCGTACTGGAGCGAGGCGAGTTCGTCGGCACCGGCGGTGCGGATGATCTGATAACCTTCCCAGCCGCACTTCTCGCTGACGGAGGCAAGGAGCGAGTTCGCGATGAGGTAGGTGTTCCCCTGGGCGAAGACGTACGAGTAGAAGAACTTCGGATTGAAGGCGACGGCGAGGTTGGCCGGCAGGGTCCAAGGGGTGGTGGTCCAGATCAGGACGAAGGTGTTCGGCTCCCCGGCGAGACGGAACTTCACATAGACGCTCTGGCTGACGTGGTCGGCGTACTCGACCTCGGCCTCGGCGAG
>CAIYXO010000094.1 GCA_903930165.1 uncultured Verrucomicrobiota bacterium
CACCGCCATCCGCATCGGCAATCCCGCCAGCTGGCACGGCGCGATCAACGCCGCCTCCGAGTCCGGCGGAGCGATCCGGTCGGTCACCGACGACGAGATCCTCCACGCCTACCGTCTGCTCGCCCGTACCGAGGGCATCATGGTCGAACCCGCCTGCGCCGCGCCGCTGGCCGGCCTCATCCGGGCCATCGCCAACAACGAGATCCCGGAAGGCTCGCTCGTCACCGCCACCATGACCGGACATGGCCTCAAGGATCCCGACACCGCGATCCGCGTCTCCGGCTTCGAACCTCTCGTCGCCAAGGCCACAAAGGATGCGGTCATGGCCGCCGTCGGTCTGGCCTAGGTGGGCGCCAGGCGTCGGAAAGCCTTGTCGGTGGCGGTGGGGCGGGGACAGTTTCAACCGATCATGTCCCCCCAGTCGCCTTGGCACCGTCCCGGTCGGGCCCAGCCGCTGAACCGACGCGAGTTCCTCTGGCGTTCAGGCGGCGGGCTCGGCGGCATCGCACTGGCCTCGTTGCTTGGCGAACAGGGTCTGCTTGCCGCCGCACCGTCCGCCTGGAAGACCCCGCCCGCGCGGCCCCGAGCGAAACGGGTCGTCCAGCTCTTCATGGCCGGCGCCGCGAGCCACGTCGACATGTGGGACCACAAGCCGGCCCTCGCGAAGCACCACGGCGAGAAGTGGGAACCCGGCGAGGCCGTGGAACTGTTCCAGGACGGTCTCGGATCCACCTTCGCCTCGCCGTGGAAGTTCCGTCCGCACGGCGGGTGCGGCAAACACCTCAGCGAGATCGTCGAACCGATCGGACGGGTCGTGGACGACATCGCGTTCATCCACAACCTGGTCGGCAAGACCGGCGTGCACTCGCAGGCCACGCTGCTCCAGGCCACCGGCTTCAACACGCCGGGTTTCCCGGGGATGGGCTGCTGGGCCAGCTACGGGCTGGGATCGCTGAACGAGAACCTGCCGACCTTCGTGGTGATGCCCGACCTCCGCGGCATGCCGTCGAACGGCGCCAAGAACTGGGACTCGGCGTTCCTGCCCGCGGAACACCAGGGGACCCTCGTGCGCGTCGGTGCGGAGACGCCGGTGGAGGACCTCTTTCCGCCTCCCGGCAACGGGTTCATCACCTCCGAGTCGGAACCGGACAGTCTCGCGACGCTCGCGCGTCTCAACGGTCTCCATGCCGCGACCCGGCCCGGCGACTCACGGCTGGAGGCGCGGATCCGCAGCTATGAGCTGGCCGCCCGGATGCAGTTGGCCGCCCCGGAGGCGCTCGACATCTCGAGGGAACCGGCATGGGTCCGCGCGAAGTATGGCATCGACGACACCACGAAGCGTTGGCCCGCCGAGATCAACGCCGCCGAGGAGGCCGACATCATGGGCCGCAAATGCCTCACCGCGCGGCGCCTGCTCGAACGCGGCGTCCGCTTCGTCCAGATCTGGTCCGGCAACGACAACAGCTTCCCGCGCCGCAACTGGGATTCCCACGAGGACATCGCCCGCGACCACGGCCCCCTGTCGCTCGGCATGGCCCTTCCCGTGGCGGCGTTGATCGAGGACCTGAAGCAGCGTGGGCTGCTCGAGGACACCATCATCCTCTGGACCACCGAATTCGGCCGCATGCCGTGTGCCCAAGGGGGCAAGGGCCGGGACCACAACCCCTTCGTGTTCACCAACTGGCTCTGCGGCGGCGGCATCCGCGGCGGCGTCACCC
>CAIYXO010000095.1 GCA_903930165.1 uncultured Verrucomicrobiota bacterium
CCATCAACTTCGACACCGTTCCCCTCCGCCGCCAGGTCGCGGAGGTCGTCGACGACTTCACTCGCAAGGCCAACGATCGCGGCGTGGACCTCATCAACGCCGTGCCGCCCGAGCTGCGCG
Source organism: uncultured Verrucomicrobiota bacterium (assembly GCA_903930165.1). GTDB lineage: Bacteria > Verrucomicrobiota > Verrucomicrobiia > Limisphaerales > UBA9464 > SXXZ01. Next base: position 121 of record CAIYXO010000095.1, read on the forward strand.
CGCGCGGACTCGGACCGCCTCGACCAGGTGCTCGCCAACCTGGTGGACAACGCCATCAAGTACGGCCGCCCGGGCGGATCCGTGCGGGTCGAGGGGCGGGCCATCCCGGATGCGGGAAGGGTGGAACTCGCGGTGGTCGACGACGGACCGGGCATCCCTCCCGAGGCGGCCGAGCGGGTCTTCGAGCGGTTCTACCGGGTGGACACCGCCCGATCCCGGGAGCAGGGCGGCACCGGACTGGGATTGAGCATCGTGAAGCACATCATCCAGGCCCACGGCGGCGAGGTCCGACTGGAGACCGCCGTCGGAAAGGGGTCCACCTTCCGCTTCACCCTGCCTGCGGCGGAATCCGACACCACGGTCGATTAGACCGGGGTGACTGCAATATTTTCCGTGTTCGCCCACGCACGGGCTCCCGTGGTAGGCAACAGAGAATGCGTTCCCCGTCGCCACGTCCTGCACGATTGCGCCCGGTCCCCGGGGCCTCGCTGCGGGACTGGTGGTGCGGGTGGCTCTGCCTGATGGCCGGGGTCCTCGCCGCGGCGACCCCGGGGCTCCCGTTCACCACCCGGGTCTACGGTCCCTCGGACGGCATCCGCGCGAACGGGTTCAACGCCGTCGCCCAGACCCCGGACGGCTTCGTCTGGTTCGGCGGCGACAGCGGGCTCGTCCGCTTCGACGGCATCCAGTTCGCGGCGTTCGACGACTCCAGCAATCCGGCTCCCGGACGTTCCGGCGTCCGGCATCTGCTCGCCACGACCAACGGCACGCTCTGGATCGCCACCGGCGACGGGCTGTACTCCTACTCCAAGGCCAGGATGCGCCGATGGGGACCGCCCGAAGGCCTCGTCAACGAGGTGATCCGGGTGCTGCTGGAATCCGGGGACGGAACGCTCCGGGTCGGAACCGACGGCGGGGGACTCTTCGTGCAGCGGGACGGCCGGTTCGAACCGGATCCCCTGCCCGACCCGGCGGCCCGCAGCATCAACGGGCTCGCCGAGTCCCGGTCCGGCGACCGGATCTGCACCGTCGAGAACGGCGGGGTCTTCCTCTGGACCGGCGGTACCTGGCGTTCCCTGGCCTTGCCCGCTCCGGCACCCGGCGTCCGCCAGTTCCCGACCGGGGCCTTCCGTGCCGCCGACGGTTCGGTGCAGGTCCTCAGCACCGACGGCGTCTGGATCCCCGGCCACGACGGCCTCAAGCGACGGCCGCTTCCCGAGTGGCTCGACCGCGCCGCCGTGGTGGCCGCGGTTGCGGAACCGGGAGGGGCCGAGTGGTTCGCCGGGGCGAAGGCACTGGGCCGTCTGCGGCCCGGAACCCAGGAACGATTCGAAACCGGCGCCGGCTTCTCCACCCGGGGCGCCGGACTTCTCCTCTTCGACCAGGAAGGCAGCCTCTGGGCGCTTCCCGAGAACTCCGGTCCCACCCGTATTCGCCCCGCCGGCTTCGCCCGGATCGGATCCACGAACGGCCTCGCCTCGGACGAGGTCACTTCCGTCGCCGCATCCACCAACGGTACCGTCTGGGTCGCAGGGGCCCGCGGAATCGACCGGATCTCCGACGGAGGGATCGAACACTTCGGAAAGGAGCAGGGACTCCGCGACGCGTTCCAGTTCTCGCTGCACCTCGATGCGTCGGGTGTCCTCTGGGCCGGTTCCCGGCTTGCAGGGCTGTCCCGTCTGGAGAACGGCCGGTTCATTCCGGTGCCCGGGGACCCGTTCGGCGGCCGCGAACCGGTGTGGTGCCTCGCCGGCGGCACGAAAGGCCGCGTCTACGCCGGAACCCGGTATGGCCTGCTGGCCTTCCGCGACGGCCGGTTCGAGAGGTCGTGGCGCGGCACCAACGGCCTCAGCAACGACGACGTCCGCTGCCTGCTGGAGGACCGGCGCGGCGACCTCTGGGTCGGAACCTCCTACGGTCTCAACCTCGTGCGCGACGGCCGGGTCGTCACCAACTGGGTTTCCCTCCCAGGAGGGAAGCTCGACACCGTGGCGAGCCTGATGGAGGGCGCCGACGGAAGCGTGTGGATCGGCTCCCTCGAGCACGGACTCCACCGCCACCACGAGGGACGCTTCCAGACCTTCACCACGGCTGCCGGCCTCCCGGCGGATTCGGTGCACGGAATGCTCCGGGACCGCGCCGGACGTCTCTGGTTCGGCAGCGCGGCCGGATTGTTCGTCGTCGACGGGGGCGCCCTGGTCGCCGACCTGGACCAGGGGACCCGCAAGGCGGGCTTCCGGCGGTTCCGCGTCGCCGACGGCCTGCCCACCGACGAGTTCACCGGCACGGTCCAGCCCACCGCCGCGATGTCGGCCGACGGCCGCCTGTGGTTCGCCACCGGCGCGGGACTCGTCATGGCCAACCCGGAGGAACTGCTCCGCCCTTCCCCTCCGCCACGACCGGTCGTGGAACGGATGCTCGTGGACCTGAATCCCGGAATGAATCCCCCCGAGGAGCGGGTCGCGGGAACGGCGTGGCGGGCCGTCACCACGGACCGCCTCCGCGAGAAGGGGCCACCGCCCGGAATCCCGGCTCCGGCCCAACTCCGTGCCGGAGGCCCCCGAAACCGCCGGGACGGTCCGGGACCCGGCGGTGAAGAGGACCGGAGGCGCCGCCCCAGGGAGGGCGGGGAAGACGGGGCGCCACCGCCCCGGGAAGACGGACCGGACGGACTGGACGGACCGCCGCCCGACCGCCCTCCTCGCGACGGGGAAGAGCCCCCTAAGGACCGCCCGGAAGGCGAACGCCGGCCCCAAGGCGGACGTCCCAGGCCGCGGATGGGAGGGGAAACGAACCGGAGACGCGAATCCCGACCCAACGACGAAGACCGTCGACTGGGAATTCCGCTTCCCGAGCCGGAGATCCGGCTGCCGGCCGGGAGCCGCTTCGTGGAGTTCCACTTCACCGCACCCACCTTCGTCGAGCCGACGGCGATCCGTTTCGAGTACCGCCTCGACGGCGTGGACGAGGGTTGGAACACGCCGATCGGACAGTACCGGGCCGACTACACCGCACTGGCTCCGGGTGACTACCGGTTCCGCCTACGCGTCCGGGCACGGGAGGATTCCGAGGCTTCGCCGGAAACCACGGTCGCCCTGCACATCGATCCGTTCTGGTATCAGACCCGCGCGGCCCGGCTGAGTCCGTTCCTCCTGCTGGGCGGGCTGTTCTACGGCGGCTACCGATGGCGCTTGGGCCGGGCCGAGCGTGAACGTGACGCGCAGATCCGGTTCTCCCGACGCCTCATCGGCGCCCAGGAATCGGAACGCCGCCGTCTCGCCGCGGAACTCCACGACAGCCTCAGCCAGACGCTGCTGGTGATGAAGAACCGGGCCTGGATGGGACAGCAGGCCGGACCTTTGCCGGAGAAGGCGGCCCGGCAGCTCGCGGAGATCCATTCCGAGGCCGAGGCGGCCCTGGGGGAGGTCCGCGCGCTCAGCCATGCCCTCCGCCCTCCGGAACTCGACCGGCTCGGTCTCACGCGGGCCTTCACCGCGCTGTGCGAACGCCTTTCGGACGGCGGCGGGCCGCGGCTGGAATCCCAGGTGGACGCCGTGGACGGCCTCCTTCCCGCCGAGGACGAGATCAACCTGTTCCGGATCGCGCAGGAGGCACTCAACAACGCGGTGAAGCACGCCGACGCCCGGCATCTCCGCCTGACCTTGTCGCGGAGGGCCGATTCCCTGGAACTGCGGATCGAGGACGACGGCCGAGGCTTCGACGCCACCGCCTTGC
>CAIYXO010000096.1 GCA_903930165.1 uncultured Verrucomicrobiota bacterium
CATCGCGTGCTGCCACGCCACGATCGTCTCGTAGGCGTCCGAGTTGCGCATCGAATGGTCGGTGTTCGGCACGTAGCGGAGGAACTTCGGTCCCTGCAGTTGGTCGAAGTAGAACTGCGAGGAGTCCGGCAGGAAGAACTGGTCCCCGCACGCGTTGAGCATGAGCTTCGGCATCGTGAGCCGGTCCCGGTACTCGAACGGCTCCTCGATCTTCATCAGGGCCGCGTATTCCGGCGTGCCCTGCCAGTTCATGATGCCCTGTTCGACGTAGTTCCCCACCGCCGGCGCGTAGAACCCGTAGGCCGAATGGTGGTGCACGAATGACGGCTCGATGTTCAGCAGGTCGATCACGATCGGACAGATGGCGACCACACGCCGGTCCACCGCCGCGGTCGTCCAGGTCGTCCAACCCCGCTTCGATCCGCCGGCCACCACGAACTTCTCCACCGGCGCCGAGCCGCCCTCCGTGCCCGAGGTGAACGCGGTCACGGTGTCCATCGCCCGCACCGCGGACTTCGTCATCGGCAGCCGCGCCGGCCAACGCTCGTCGCCCGTGCGCAGGAACTTGTCCCACGTGTAGGCGATCAGGTCGTCCTCGACCCGCTCCTTGCCGTCGTTCCCGAAGATCAGCGGCTGGTTCGGAACCATCTTCAGCTCCGCCACCACCGATCCCGAGGCGACCGCCACCTGCAGCAGCTCCGCGTTCGGCTTCGGCGGCTTGTCGTCGCGGTTGGCACCGCCCGTGATGAACAGCAGCCCCGTCCGGTTCGTCGCCCCCTTCGGCCGCACGACCGTCAGCCAGTGCTTCCACGCCGTCCGGTTCACCTCGTTGGTCGTCAGCCACGTCTGCGACGTCATGTCGATGACCGAGACGGTGGCCTTGCCCAGGTCCGTCGTGAGCACGGTCTTCCATGTGTATGCCGGATCCGGCGTGGCGACGTACCGGTCGAGCGCGGTCGGCGCGCTGCGGTACGGCTTCGCGTTGGCGTTGGCGGTCCCGGCCGGAGTCGGGGTCCCGCAGCCGACGACGAGGATCCCGGCGGCCAGGATCCAGGACGGAAGACGGATGGACATGCCGGCGATCCTGCCGCGACGCGTGCCGCAGGCAAAGCCTCCGTTCCGTCCGGGAATCCGGAACGATACGAAGGGGCATCCGCACGCTCAGCCGCCAAGCCGCAGGGGAGGAGGAAGGCAGGCGGCCGGAATCCCATGGCGAAGCCGGACACCGAAGGGTGTTTGCGTTCCCGATCCTGGGTCCGGTTCCCCTTTGGCGCCTTGGTACTACGAAAGAAATGAAGGCCGTTCCGTCAATTCCAAGCCACTTACGCCAAATGCGTTGAACGATGTAAACGGTTTCGACTGGATGGGTAGCACGCCGGGTCAATCAGGTGAACGACCTGAGATGGATAGTGGGGGAAGGTACCTACAATGGCAATTCAAGAGGATTCGTGCTTGTCCGTCGTTCGCAACCGTGAGATTTCAATAAGGTCCTAATCCTATGCGTTACTTAGTTGCGTTGCTGATGATTTGCGTTGTAACCCTTAAGGCGCAATACTATAAAACAAATGGGCCAATTCTCGGAATTTCGATTTCAGAAGATGGCAACGAGATTGTTCGGATTCGACAGGGGGCGTATCGAGATACAGGACTTCCGAACGACCAACGTGGTTATATCGTGGATTGGGACATCGGTACTGATAGCAATATCGACTGGCTTGAAGCGGCGTCTGATTGGCCGATATTTGTAGCTTCGACCAATCTGGGTGCGGCGACGCCACTCTATCTGATACAAGATAGCCCAATTCATCCGTTAGGGCCTCACACTGTGGAAGGGGTTTGGGGGTACCGCTGGGGAGTGACCGACATATTTATTCAGCCTAGAACCAATATCTTTTTCAGCGGAGTTGAAAGGATAATACCCGAAGAATTCTTTCTAGGTGTGAGGGTTACCCGTACCGACGGTCCGCATCATGGCTGGGTCCATGTGCGACGGCCGGCGACCAATGCCGTCGATCCGGAGGTGATGATCCTCGCCGCCGCCATCCATCCGGCTCCCAACGCGCCGGTGCGGACCGGTGTCATTCCGCCGCAACCCGTCGTCAACACCACCGTGGACGGCAGTGCCGTCGTCTTCACCTGGCACGCCGACTACGCAACCTTCCGCCTGGAAACCACGGCGTCGCTGGACGATCCGGTCATCTGGTTGCCGGTGGACACCGGCGGCGCCGTCCGCCACGTCCTGACACCCGGCGATGGGAACCAATTCTTCAGGCTGGTGCCGCCATGAAGCCGAGCCGGCCTGACGAGTCCCCCGTTCGGGCAGAAGGTGGCCGGGTCGAATCCGGTCGCGTCGCCGGTTTCACGTTGATCGAACTGCTGGTGGTGATCGCGATCATCGCGGTCCTCGCCGCCCTGTTGTTGCCCGCCTTGGCGGGAGCCAAGGCGCGGGCTTCGACGGTGGTCTGCCTGGGCAACCAGAAGCAGTTGGCCTTCGCGTGGCTTCTGTACGCGAACGACAACAGGGACGTCCTGGCTAGGACGTCGACGGCGGACACGGCGATCTTGATTGCCCCGGATGGGCCGCCTTCCTGGTGTGCGGGCCGGCTCGGCTACAACTTCACCGCCGACCGTAGCGACCGGACCAATGTCCAGCTCTTGCTCGCGCCCGGACACGGTCGCATCGGGCCCTACCTTCAGGCGGCCGGCGTCTTCCGGTGTCCCGCCGATCGCAGCACCATCGACCCGGACGGCGTGATGGCGGGACGGCGGGGGCATCCGCGAGTCCGGAGTTTCGGGATGAACCGCTGGATTGGGGCGCAGGGTGTGGGTGTCCGTTTCAAGACCTTCTACAAGTTGGCTGACATCACTCCGATCAGCCCGTCGGACCTGGTGGTGTTGATCGACACGGATGCGGAATCGGTGGATGCGCCCGGATTCGTGGGTCCGTTGATGCCGGGGAATCCGCTGGGACATTCGTTCGGCTCGCTTCCCACGATTTTGCATCAGGGCGGCGGCACCGTGAGTTTCGCGGACGGCCACGTGGAGAATCACCGCTGGCTCGAGGAATACACGCGCAACGAAGCCCGGACCCGGCCTTGGATTGACCCCCACTCGGATTTTGGTCAGACACCCAACCGGGATTTGGAATGGTTCTGGACCCATCAGACGGTGGACTACGGACCGAACGTGCTCGTGCCTTAGCCGGAGCGATGCCGTTGGGATTGGCACGCAAAACTGCAAAGCCGCAAAGGAACCGGGAGGAAACGGCTGGTTCACCATGGCAGAACCGGACACCTCATGGTGATCTTACTCCGCGGGTCCCAATTCCAGCGCCGCGTTGGCGTCTTGGCGCCATTTGCGTGAGGTCGGTGGTCGCTCCAAGGGAATCGTTCCGGGTTAGACACCTGCGAGCCTGGGATGCGCGGGAGCGTCGTGGAGTGCGCGAGTCCGCTCGCGCTTTTCCCACAGAGCCCTCGACCTCCGCGACACCGCCACCCAGGGCAGCGCCCCAGTCCGTCGCCGAGCGCATCCGAAGGCATGAAGTCCCTGCTTCAGCCGGCGGGACCGTCCGAATACGAAGACCGCGCCACAGAACCATGAACCGCCTTGCGGATCAGTCCCGGATTGAGGTGAGACTCCTGTCGTCGTCTCCTTCGGCAGCGGAGTCGGGGGAAGTGATGGGGCAGTCCGACGAAGCGGCGACGGTTTTCCATCCTGATCACTACCTCAAACCACTTCGCGCCTTCGGCTCCCGCGGGCAGGAGGAAACAGTCACCCCAACCGGACTGGAACCATCATGAAATCATCGCCCGTTCAGAATGATGTCGAGAATCGTGGCGGAGCCGGAGGCGGGAGGACGCGTATGCGCGCGTTCAGGGTGATCTCAGCCTTCGTGGGCATCGCCTGTTTCGCAGTCGCGCTGTTCTCCGGGGCCCTTGGAGTCTTGGGATTTTTCGGTGTCTTGGCGGATATGAGCCCTGAGGAGAACCGGAGGATCGGATTCGGGTTCCTACGCTTCGGACTGCCTTGGTTCGTCGGTGGGGCGGTCCTTTGTGTGACGAGCCTGTTGGCAAACCGTCGCCAGGCCGCTGGCGAGTTGGGCGATCGCTGAAGGGTAACAACGCTACGGACTGGAGCGTTGGGTATTCGGGCTGGGGCAGCGAAGCGGCGCCGGGTCGGCTTGAGATTCCTGACGTCGTCTCCTACCCCTGCATGGCCTTGGCAAGGGCTTGGGTGCGGCCTCGGGCGGGGTGCCCGAGGCCGCAGGCCGGGGTACGTTCAGCTGCCCTTCACGTCGAAGCAGTGGAGGTACTCCTGGTCGCGCAGGTAGAGGCGGCCGTTCACGACCACCGGGTGGGGCCAGATGCCGCCCTGGCGGCTGCGCTTCTCGCTGAGCGGGGCCAGCTTGAACCGGGCGACTTCCTTCCATCCCTGGGTGTTGGCTTCCACGAGCGCGACGTCGCCGCTGCGTTCGTCGAGGCAGTAGAGCATGCCGTCGGCGTAGTGGACCGCGCCCTTGCCGAAGCCCTTGTGGGACCAGACTTCCTTGCCGGTGGAGAGTTCCTGGCAGACCCAGCCGGCGCCGTCGGAATGGCCGTAGAGATGACCGTCGACGAGCACCACGCCGCCGTGGTGGTTCTTCATCACCTTGTTGTCCTGGTAGAGGGGTTCCACCGAGTTGCCCGGCCCGAGCTTGACCGCGGCGCAACCGACGCCGTAGCCGGCGGTGACGTACACGATGCCGTCGGAGTAGATGGGAGTCGGGATGACCGCGACGCGGCCGGGGAAGTCGTGTTTCCAGAGGAGGGCGCCGGACTTGGGATCCACGCCGAACACCTTGTTCATGAGCAGTTGGACGACCTGCGGCTTGCCCTCGTGGGAGATGAGGATGGGCGACGAGTACTGGGCGTTGTCGGTGACGTCCTTGGACCGCCAGACCACCTTGCCGGTCTGGGTGTCGAGGGCGGCGAGCGTACCCTGGGAACCGCCCGGGGTGCAGATCACGACGTCGCCGACCACGATCGGGGATTCCGTATAGCCCCAGTCCTGGAGCTTGCCGCCGAGGTCCGAGACGAGCGACTTGGTCCAGAGCGTCTTGCCGTCCTTGGCGGAGGCGCAGACGAGCAGGCCTTGGCCGCCGATGGCGAAGACGCGGTCGCCGGCCACGGTGGGGGTCATGCGGGGACCGTCGCCCCAGTTGTTGGGGTAGCGGGTACCGGCGGGGGTGGCCCAGAGTTCCTTGCCGGTGGCGGCGTCGAGGGCGATGAGCAGTTCATGGCCCTCGCGGAGGCCCATGGTGAAGAGCTTGCCGTCCGCGACCGAGTAGCCGGCGTAACCGAGGCCGACGCCTTCGTTGAGCCAGATCCGCTTCGGTCCGTCCTTGGGCCACGACTTGAGCAGGCCCTTGTCGGGGGAGTGGTCGTTGCGGGAGGGACCGCGCCACTGGGGCCAGTCCGCCGCGGCCAGGGAGCCGGCGGTCAGCAGGCCGAGGGCCGTGATTGCGGAATACAGTTGGGAGTTCATCTGGGGTGTCAGCCGGGGGTTCTGGGAAGGAAGGATGCCTGCCGTGGAACGAAGCGCAACCCCGGCTCAGGAAGCCGGGGACGTTGCGGCCGGCGGGATTTGAAGCAGGTCGGATTCGTCCTTCAACGCCACGCCGCTGACTCGCCGGAGCCGGGAAGCGTTCAACAGCCAGCGCAGTCGGGAGGCGGCGTCGGGCGGACGGAGGCCGGCGGCGTGGATGTTGGAGACGCAGTTCCTCAGGGCGTCGGTGTTGCCCGGACGCGGTCCGTGGACGAGGTAGGCGCCGAGGCTGTCCGGCGTTCCCAGTCCGGGACGTTCCCCGAGCAGGATGAGCGCATGGGAAACGCCGAGGACCGCGCCGACGGCATCTTGGACCGCCACGCGGCCTCTGCGCACGAGGACGGTCGGGGCGAGCCGCCAACCGTCGGCCAGGAGGCCTGGGACGAGATGCCGGAGCACCTCGGCGGCGTGGTTCTCGACCGCCAGGGTGGAAAGCCCTTCCGAGACCATCAGGACCAGGTCGGCAGGTGGCCGGCCGCGGGCTGCCTCAAGCGTCGGAATCGCGGACGGGGCGAGGGTCCGTCCGAGATCGGGCCGGACCAGATACGTCGCGAGGTCGGGCGCCGCGCTGTCGACGGTGATGACAACTGAGCCAGAACCCGCTGCGGACAGAGCGACGGCGAGAGCGGGTGTGTCGAGAGGTCGGAGCAAGGCATCCCGGGCTCGGGCGTGGGAGAGGCGGAAATCCAGGAGGGCGGAAGTCGGCAGGCTGCCGCCGGCGCGGCCGAGTCCGACACGGGCGTGGGTGCGGCGTCGCAGGGCGGCACCGAGGTCCATGGCGGGTTCCGAGGGATTCATCGTGCGTCCTCCAGGAGGGCGTGCCGGGTGAATGGCAGGCGGTTTGAGGGAGACCGCAGGCGTCCGGCGTCGTCGAGCAGGCCGACCCGCGCCAACCAGGCGTCGAACTCGGGAGCGGGCCGCAGGCCGAGGGCCTGCCGGACGTACCAGGCGTCGTGGAAGGAGGTCGACTGGTAGCTGAGCATGACGTCGTCGGCACCGGGCACGCCCATGACGTAGTTGACGCCCGCCACGGCCAGCAGGGTGAGGAGCGTGTCCATGTCGTCCTGGTCGGCCTCGGCGTGGTTGGTGTAGCAGACGTCGCAACCCATCGGCAGCCCGAGCAGCTTGCCGCAGAAGTGGTCCTCGAGGCCGGCGCGGAGGATCTGTTTCCCGTCGGCGAGGTACTCGGGGCCGATGAATCCGACGACGGTGTTCACGAGGAACGGATCGAAGGCGCGGGCGACGGCGTAGGCGCGGGCCTCGAGGGTCTGCTGGTCGATGTCGTGGTGGGCGTTCGCCGAGAGGCACGAGCCCTGGCCGGTCTCGAAGTACATCACGTTCCGACCGACCGTGCCCCGGTTCTGGGAGAGGGCCGCCTGGTGGGCCTCGCGCAGCACCGAAAGGCTGACTCCGAAGGAGGCGTTGGCGGCTTCGGTGCCCGCGATGGACTGGAAGACCAGGTCGATGGGGACGCCCGCCTCGATCGCGCGGATCTGGGTGGTGACGTGCCCGAGGACGCAGCCCTGGGTGGGGATTCCGTGGCCCTGGATCAGGTCGTCGAGCAGGCGGGAAAGGACCTCGAGCGAACGGACGCTGTCGGTGGCAGGGTTGATGCCGATCACGGCGTCGCCGGCGCCGAGCAGGAGTCCGTCGAGGATGGCGGCGACGATGCCCTTCGGGTCGTCGGTGGGGTGGTTGGGCTGGAGCCGGACCCCGAGGGTCCGGGGACCGCCGAGCGTGTTCCGGAACCGGGTGACCACGCGGCGTTTGGAGGCGACGAGGATCAGGTCCTGGTTCGCCATGATCTTGCTGGTCGCGGCGACCATCTCGGGAGTCAGGCCCGCCGACACCGCCTCGATCCGGGCGCCGTCGGTGGCGAAATCCAGCAACCACTCGCGGAACTGGCCTACGGAAAGTCCGCGGACCGGTGCGAAGGCGGCGGGGTCGTGGGAATCGAGGATCAGCCGGGTGACCTCATCCGATTCATAGGGAACGAGGGGTTCGTCGAGGAACCGGGCGAGCGGGGTGTCGGCGAGTTCCTGTTGGGCGCGGACACGCTGTTCCCGGGACTCCGCGGCGATGCCGGCGAGGCGGTCGCCGGATCGTTCCGGGGAGGCCAGGGCGAGGAGACGGGGAAGCGGGGTCGGCGCGGCCACGAGGCGATTGAACATGCGGCCGGCCCGACGGCCCAGCGTTTCCTTGTGGCGACGGGTCGAGGCGGGAGCGTCTCCACCGTTGCCTCGGGGCGGGTCCGCTGCTTCCTTGTGCCCAAGGTGAACCGTTTCCGCGTCCTGATGTCCTCGGCCGCCGCCCTCGCGATGGCCGCCGCCTCGTCCTGCATGCTCCGGGCCCAGCAGATCCCGGTGGTGGAGGAGACCCTGCCCAACGGGTTCCGGCTGCTGCTGGTGGAGCGGCGCGGGGAACCCCGGGTGGCGGGCGGTTGGGTGGCGCGGGTCGGCTCGGCCAACGAACGCCCCGGCATCACCGGCATCGCCCACCTGTTCGAGCACATGATGTTCAAGGGCACGCCGACCCTGGGCACCAAGGACGCGAAGAAGGACCTGGAGATCATCGCCGAACAGGAGCAGGTGCGGGACGAGATGCGGGCCGAGGAGTCGCAGATGCGGGCCGCGCTGCGGCGGGGCGAGATCGGGGAGATCACGAGTCCCGAGGCGAAGACCCCGCGCATGAAGGAGCTGGAAAGACGGTTCAACGAACTCATCCGCCAGCAGCGGGAGATCATCGTGAAGAGCGAGTTCGACCGCGTGTACACCACGGCCGGCGCCTCGGGCATGAACGCCTTCACGTCCGAGGACATGACGGCCTACTTCATCAGCGTCCCGGCGAACAAGCTGGAGCTGTGGATGTGGATGGAGAGCGAGCGGTTGCTGCGGCCGGTGTTCCGGGAATTCTATTCCGAACGCGACGTGGTCTTCGAGGAACGGCGGATGCGGACCGAGTCCACGCCGACCGGGAAGTTCGCGGAGCAGTTCAACGCCCTTTTCTGGGACGCGCATCCGTACCACTGGCCGGTGATCGGCTGGCCGAGCGACATCCCGGCGATCACGAAGAAGCAGGCGGACGACTTCTACGCCCTCTACTACCAGCCGCAGAACATCACCCTGATCCTGGTCGGCGACTTCAAGGCCTCCGAGGCCAAGGAGATGGCGGTCCGGTATTTCGGCCGGATTCCGCGCGGGAGCCAGCCGCCTCCGGAAGTGATCACCCAGGAGATCCCCTCGCTGGGGGAGAAACGGTACGCGGCGGAAGCCGAGACCAATCCGCAGGTGGAAGTGTACTGGCGCACGGTGGGATTCGGCCACCGCGACGGCTACGCGTTGGAGGTGTTGCAGCAGCTCCTGCTCGGGCGCACCGGGCGGCTCTACACGGGGTTGGTGGTGGGGCGCGAGGTGGCGACGGAGACCTACGCCCAGCAGGATTCCCGGAAGTGGGCCGGCGCCTTCAGCATCGGTGCCGAGGTGAAGGACGGGCACTCGCCGACCGAGGTGGAGGAAGCGATCCACGCCGAGATCGCGCGGTTGGGGAGCGAGGAGGTCCCGGCCGAGGAGTTGCAGAAGGTGAAGAACAACTTCGCCGCGGCCGAGTATCGGAAGCTGAGTTCGAACATGCCGATACTCTTCCAAC
>CAIYXO010000097.1 GCA_903930165.1 uncultured Verrucomicrobiota bacterium
ACGAAGCCGTGGGCGATCTTGAATTTCTCCGCCTCGACAAACGGGGTCTTGGATTCCGCGGAGAACTCCTGAGTGATCGTGTTCGCTCCGACGGGAACCGTTCGGACGTAGAACCGGTTTTTCTCGAACAGGAGGACGTTCGAGGTCTTGGCCCCGATGTCAATGACCATCGAGCAGCCTTCCTGGTCGCCGTAGTTGAAGCGAAAGGCGTTGGCGAGTGCGGACACGGAGGCGTCCACGATCTCCATCTTCAGCCCGGACCCTTCGCCGTTCGCGAAAAGCTTCTCGACGACCTCGGACTTGATCGCCACCAGCAGCACTTCAAGGCCGCCATCCGAACTCGTCCCAAGGATCTGGTAGTCCCACGAACTTTCAGCCAGCGGGAATGGGACGTTCTGCTGCGCCTCGTACTGGATGATCTGGGTGACCTTGGAGGTGTCAACCGGAGGCAGTTTGACGAACTTGGAGAAGACTTGGTAACCCGGCGCCGAGATGTTGGCGACGCGGGAGGTGAAGCCGCCCTCGGCGATCAGTTCGGCCAAAGCCTTCTTCAGGACGCCGTCCCGGGCGGCATCTTGGGAACCCGGCAGCCCAAGCGGGCGGATGCCGAACCGCAAGAGCTTCAACCCGCCACCTTCGGCCGGTTCAAACTCGGCGATCTTCAGGCTTCCAGCCCCGAAGTCGACCCCCAGAAACGTCTTTGCTTTCAGCATGTTACGAATCGTGATTTCGGCGTCCCCAAGGACCAAAAATCGCTCGCCACGGCGTGCCCTGCGGCGAGCGATCACGGATTACAACGAGCTAGCTAAAGAAAGCAGGTGGCATGGTCAAACAGAAAACGGTGAAGCACTCCAAATGTTGTTCACAGCTGTTCACAGTCCAGTCGCTCTCTTCCTTCGACGCCACCACAGCATCCGTTCGCGGTTCTCACGGCCAGCAAATGAACGCGGAACCCATTCGGCCAGAAGTTCGAAATGGGGTGTGAACCGTTCGAGGATCTCTTCCCGTGAGACACCGAAAGGAGGACCGGCCGGGTCCCTCGGATTGAGGTAATGAATCGCGAGGAAGTGACCCTCTGGCCGCACCAGTGCCGCAGTCGAATTCACATAGTCGCTCCGGCTTTCCAAGGGTATGGCGCAGAACAACGTATGTTCAAAGAGTCCCCCGAAACCGCGGCGATTTCGGAGCCGCAGGTAGTCTCCTTCCTCGAAGCGGACTGAACCCTTCCCGGAACCGTTGTCCGCCCGTCGGACGGCAGTTGGCGCCAGATCCAACCCCGTCACCTGGTAGCCCCTGCCGGCCAACGCCTTGGCGTCATGTCCGAGACCACAGCCAGGAACCAGGATGTCTTGTTGAAGGAACGGAACCTGGTGCTCCAGGAAATCCACCAGTCCCGGCGCCGGTTCACCCTTGTCCCAAGGTGTTTCCCCGGATCTGTAACAATCCTCCCAATCAACCTGGCGGCTCACTGGCAGACCTCCGCGGCCCGCACTTCTTCCAAGGTCTCGGTCACCCAGGTTGCTCCCGACTCCTTCAACATCTCCGGGCTGCCCCCACCCGTGGCCACAGCCAGGCAACGCGCCTCGATGGCCCGGGCACACGCAACGTCCAGTACGGTGTCTCCAATCACCAGGACCTCCTTGCCCTTGAGACGCCGGCCGATGTACCGGGAGCCTCGATCCAAGGCGATGCGCGCCAATTGGTTGCGATCTTCGTGATCATCACCGAACGCACCCAGAACCCAAGGATTCCATAGCCCGTGCGGACGCAGCTTCAGCTCGGCGCCCAGTCGTATGTTGCCGGTGAGAAGCCCGAGGACCGGAGGTTGCGCCAACCGGGTCAGGTCCTCGATGAAGGACAGCACCCCGGGACAAACCTCACCCGGATGCTCCTGCATCCGGTGATCCAAAAGGAACGTGTAGGCGTCGAGGAAATGGCGGATGTCCCAATGGCGGGCGCCTTTCCCGTTATGGAGGAGGAATTCCCGGATGATCGCGGTGTCCGTGCGGCCATGGAAGTGGGTTCGCTCCGAGGCTCCCTTCACCCCGTAAAGCAATTCGGCGGTTTGCCCAAAGGCTCCGACGCCGGCACCTCCGGTACGGATCAGGGTTCCATCGATATCGAACAGGACGAGTCGGACCATTCTTGGGAGGGGGAGTGAGGTGGAAGGCTACTCGAGTCGACCACCATTGATCTCCACCCAAAGAGGCTTCAGGTCGGAGTCGGCGAGGGCCATGGACTTGACCGCACCCTGGTTCTTGCTGAGGGCCATGGACTTGGAGAACCAGGAACGGGCGTCGTCGATCCTTTCCGTCTGGGCGCAATAGCAGGCCAGATCGTAGGGAATCTCGAAGTTCTTCGGCCAAGTCTTCCGGACGGGCAGCAGCAGGTCGAAGGCCTCGGAGGTGCGGCCCATCCAGTGCAACGCCTGCGAACGATAGAGCCAGCCCCACATCTCCTCGGGAGCCTGCTCGATCAATTGGAGCGCAAACTGGAACGATTCGTCCGGTTTGCGGCGGGTGCGGGCGACGTGGAAACGCAGCTTCAGGACCTCGGGAGTCTGCTGGGCCTTGACAGGCAGGGAGGCGAGTTCCAGTTCGGCATCCTCGGAAAGTCCCAGTTCGTACCACCCTTGTGCGGCACGAAGGACATGTTCGAGATGGGGTTGCCCTGGGAAGACCTCGCTCACAACGCTCAACTCCATCTTCGCGGAGTTCGAACGCGAATAGAAGCCGGAAGCTCCGGAATCCTGGGAACCCCACCACCATCGGGCCTTTACCCTTTGCCCGGCCAACCCGCGCCCGATAGCCTTCCCATTCCTTTCAACGGAGCGCGATGGACTACAAGAACACCCTGAATCTGCCGCAGACGCAGTTCCCGATGCAGGCCGGGCTGGTGCAACGTGAACCCGAACGCCTCCAGCGTTGGCAGTCTGAAGACCTCTACGGGCAACTGATGAAGGCCCGCGCCGAGGCGCCACGGTTCGTCCTCCACGACGGACCGCCATTCGCCAACGGCGACGTCCACATCGGCACCGCGCTGAACAAGATCCTCAAGGACCTCATCCTCAAGTCGAAGTCCCTCCGGGGCTATCAGACTCCCTATGTCCCGGGCTGGGATTGTCACGGCCTTCCCATCGAATCGAAGGTCACCCAGGAACTTCGGGCAGCCGGAAGGACGGACGCCGATGCCGCCACCATCCGCACCGCATGCGACGCCTACGCCCGCAAATACATCGACCTGCAGCGGACTCAGTTCCAGCGGCTCGGCGTGCTCGGCGACTGGGACAAGCCCTACCTCA
>CAIYXO010000098.1 GCA_903930165.1 uncultured Verrucomicrobiota bacterium
GGGTGGCGTGTGACGATCCGTTCGACACCCGGGGAAGCGTGGTCGCCGTGTACCACATCGGGCGTGCTCGCTGGTTGGGTTCCATGCGCGCCGGCGGCACGGTCTCGCAGCTCCGCATCGAGTCCGGGGAACTGGTGGCCGATCTGTTCGGCGAACCGGAGGACGGCCAACTCGGCTGGAGATGGAACCTCGCGGCCTGTCGCAAGCTCGACCCGGACCGTGGGGTCACGGACGCCGTGCCGCAGGAGGAGGTGCTCCGTCGCGGCGCCGGGCTGCCCGTCTCGGAATTCGCCACGTTGGCTCTCTTCGGCGGGGATCCCGCCAAGGCGAAGTCGCTCCTGGACCCGCTGCCTCCCGCGGCACGGACGGCTCTCCACTGGACACTGCTCGCGATGGCCCAGGACGTCCACGGCCTCGCCGACGCAGCGGAGCACCGTCGCTGTGTGGACGCGCTCCACCGGGAGTATCCGACGAGCGCCTATGCCCAGGCCCTCCGGTTGGAGGAACTGCGGAGCCGGAGCGTGCCGTCGCGCACACGGGAAGCTTCCCAACGCTGGACCGGCCTGGTGGCCGACTACGATCTCGACGGCGATGCCAGCCTGTCGGGCCTGGAACTGGCGGTGGCCGTGCGCACCGAGCCGAAGCATTTCCCGGTCAACTCGCCTTTCAATCCGGCCGTGCTCCATGCCCGGAACGCGCTGATGGTGGGCGACCGCGACGGGATCCCGGGATTCTCCGCGGCGGAGCTGGAAGGATGGGCAACGGGGACCCTGCGACCCGTTCCCGCCAGGCCGCCGGCGGCCACAAATCGACCGCCGGCCCGAACCCCATCCCAACCATGAAACCGACAGGTACCGGAATGCGGCGCCGTCTTCTTACCGTCGTGTCGTGGATGCACGTCGTCCTGGCCTGCGTCGTCCTGGGCGCCACCGATCCGACGCCTGCTGCGGCGCCCGAACAGGAGGATCGCGGCTACTTCTCGCGTCGTTTGGACAAGACCCTTCCCTTCTCGACCTGGCGTCTGGTGTCGCTGGAACGCCTGACCCGCGCGGCGGAAGGCGGGAATCCGGAGGCGAAGCTGTTCCTCGCGCTGCGGTACCAGGTCGGCCGCGGTGTGCCGCGGAGTCCGGACAAGGCCCGGCTGTTGATCCTCTCCGCGGCGGAAGGCGGACTTGTCATGGCCCAGTATCTCGCCGGCCTCCGGTACGCCGACGGGGAGAAGGAGCCCGGTGTGTTCCGCGGGTCGGGCAACTACCAGGTGGCGGCGGAGTGGTTTGAGAAGGCCGCGGAGCAGGGGCATGTGGAAGCGGCCTTCGAGTTGGGAAATCTCTACCACTTCGGGCAGCTGCCGCGGGACGCCCAGGAGGCGAGACGCTGGTTCCGCAAGGCGGCCGAGGCGGGTCATGCCGAGGCCGCGATGGAGCTGGGCAGCCAGCTCGCCTACGACCGCGAGACCGCACTTGGCGAACGGGTGCCGTCGGAGCCGAAGGACGCGATCCGGTGGTTCGGCATCGCCCACGACCGGGGTGTCGCGTCCGCGGCGGTCGACCTGGCGGACTACCTCATCCTGAATCCGAGTGTGGAAGGCATCTGGCCCCTCGCCTGGAGACGCGAGGAGGCCCGGCGCTGGCTGCTCAAGGGACTGGCCGATGGCGACGAGGCGGCCCGGGCGCGTCTGGTGTTGCTGTACAACGAGGCTTCCGCGCTCCGCGGCGTCGACGTCGAGGACCTCTCCCAACTGGCCAATGCGCAACCCGGCGATCCGGCGAACGTCCTTCTCGGAAGGATCCACGAAAGGGGACTGGCCGGTCGGGAACGGGACCTGAAACTCGCGGCCAAGTACTACCAGCGCATGCTCGGGATGGAGCGGAACCTCCTGGTCGAGGCCGCCGAAGGCCTGGCGCGCGTGTATGCGGATCCGCAGTTCGTTCCCGAGATGAACCGGCTGCCATTCCAGTTGGAGGATCCGGCGTTGGTGCGTTCGTCCGAAGGCCGGATGGCCGTGGCGGAACTGTGGTGGAGCGGGAAGGGGAAGCTGGTCGCCGACCGTTCCAAGGCCATCGAGTGGTTCGCCCGATCCGCCCAGGCCGGCAACGCCGCTGCCGCCCGACGCCTTGCTGCGTGCTGGGAGCAGGGCCTCGGAGGACCGGCCGATCCGGAGGAGGCCCAACGCTGGCGCCGGCGGGCGGAGTGGCTGGAATCGAATCGAGGCCACGGAACGCCTTAGCCGCGACGTTTCGGTTGGAGCGAAGAGGGTCCTCACGCCAAAACGCAAAGGCGCCAGCGGGCGAAGGATCCGGAGCTGAAGGGGGTGACCGCCGACCTTTGTCCAGTCCTGCCACCGGAATCCGGTGTTCCCTCTCGGCTCCCCTGCGGCTTGGCGACTTTGGGTGCCGATCCCTACTTCGTGGATGTTGGCTTATCGGGGCAGCGCGACCCGGAATCCGCGGTCGATCGCCGGTTCCAGGGTTCCTCCCTCCAGGAGCGCGACGTAGGCCGGATCGTCCAGCCGATGCGTGCCCGCCTCGGTCCGGATCAGATGCTTCAGCTCGGCGAGATTCGTCGACCAGCGGTGTCCGTTGAAGACCTCCACGCCGTCGAACTGGGTCTTGTACAAGGCGCGCTCGGAATAGCAGGTGCCGAGATACAGCCGGGCGAACCCGCCTTCGGCAAACCAGGCCGCGGCCCGGGTCATCATGAACATGCCGAGGTTGCGGTCCTTCCGGGCCAGGTCGTAGAAGGCGAAGTAGTAGTACGCCAACCGGGGCGACTGGAGATGCAGCAGCACGGTGCCCAGTTCCTCGCCGGTGGTCCTGTCTGTGAACCGCAGCAGATGCGAGATGACGGCGTTGGACATCAGGCGGTCCAGCCGGGCCCGAGGCATCGCGCCGGGCCCGAACTGCTGGGCGGCGTAGGCCAGCCAGGCATCGCGCCGGGATTCCGTATATGCGAATTCCGTCCGCGGAATGAGTTCACAGGCCCACTCCGCTCCCTTCCGGAGCACCCGGCGGTTCTCCGAGTTCGGACGCCAATCCGACAGGGGCAGGCGCAGTTGCCGCCCGAGATAGAAGCGGGACAGGTCCGGCTGGGAGGGAAGGAAACCCGCCTCGAAAAGGTCCGCCGGGGTTTCGCCCGGCTCGGGGTAGGCCCAGATGACGTAGGGATAGAGATAACGCCCGTAGTCGGGCGGCGCCTCGGAGAAGAGGAGCTTCATCGACGGGATCCCCGATCAGAAGTCCCGTCCGATGTCCTGCGACAGTTCGAGCGTGTAGCCGAAACGCTTGGCCGGGATCCACCGGGCGCTGCCGTCGAGGAAGGCCGCGTTGTGGCCGTCGCCCTTGTGGTTGTCCATCGGGTCCGGACGGTCGTTCTGGGCCTGCCGGCCGCCGTAGAAGCCGTCCTCGTCCGCATCCACGAAGATCCAGATGTTGGCGGGGCCGGGGACCGTTCCCTGGAGACCGAACGCCGAGTTGCGGTGGACGTAGGTGTTCACCGTCTGCTGGGTCTTGGGAATGGAACCTCCGCTCTCGGGGCCGATGCCCCACATGTGGCCGTAGATCTCGTAGCTGTAGCCGTTGGTGAACGGATGCTGGGCGACGTCCTGCAGGTCCACCAGGCCGAGGTCGGCCCCGGTGATCCGGTCGCGGGCGGTGTTGGTGCGGACGTTGTTCCGGGTGCTGGGACAGACATAGGTCCGCACCGAGGGAACGTAGCGGGGATAGAGGAAATTGATGTCGTCGTCGCGGTAGTCCGTGAGCGGGGTGAAGCGTCCGCGGGGATTGTCGTCCGCGTACATCTGGCACCCGTAGCCCATCTGCTTGACGTTGTTGATGCAGGCGATGCGCTGGGCCTTCTCCTTCGAGCGGGCGAGGGCGGGGAGGAGCATGCCCGCGAGGATCGCGATGATGGCGATGACGACGAGCAGCTCGATCAGCGTGAAGGCGGACCGTCGGGAAGACATGGGAGGAACTGGGGGTCGGGTCTGGGTCACCGGGCCTCGGAGAACGGGCACCTGGCGGCCGGGGTGGTCAAGGGCGGCGGGGCGGGAAAAAGGGGGTTCCTCCACCGGTTGGAGAAACCCCCTCTGGAGAGACCTCAGTTGCTGGTCACACGGAACAGCGAGGAGCTGTTCGTCGTGGGAACCGTCACGTTGGTGGCGCTGGTCGAGAGCAGGTTCTGCCACGGGGAATCCAGCAGCAGGCGGTACTGGACCTGGAACGGCGCGGAGCCGCCGGACCAGGAGAGACCGACACCCGTCGGAGCGCCGGCGATGGCCACGCGGATCGGCGAGCTGGGAGGCACGAAGCCGCCAAGCGTCGCGGAGAACGGCGTGGTCACGTAGGCCGCCGGGACGGCGATGGTGGTGTCGGTGGCCGGCGAGGCGATCACCTTGTAGCTGGTCGCCACGGTCACGCGACGGAGGTCCGCCGCGCTGATTCCGTTGGTGGAGATGTCGATCGACAGCGGACCGCCGTCGAAGGTGCCGTCGAGCTCGATGTGCTTCACGAACACCAGGCCCTGCACGGAGGCGGGCGTGGCGGCGAGACCGGTCGGGTCGGCGAGGTAGACCTCAATCGAGATGGGCTCGATCACGTTGGCCGGATTGCGGGCCGGGACGGTGACCTCGAGCTGGCTGGTGGTGCTGGTCGAACCGATGACCGGAACGGTCGCACCAGTGGAGTCGGCAAGGGCCAGCGACAGGAACTTCTCGGCGGTGAGGCCGCCGGCGGGATCGATCGGGGCGTTGCCGGAGTTGCCGGACATCACGTTGCCGCGGAAGGAGACGCGGGCCGGCTCGGCGGCGTTGGCGTTGCCGCCGTGGTAGCGGAGGACCGGCGCCCCAAGGCCGTAGATGTAGTTCGCCTCGAGCGCCGCCGTGGCGGCGGAACCGGTGAAGTCGGAGCCGACGCGGAGGGTGGAGAAGCTGCGGACCACAGCGACCGCCGTGGGCTGCTGGTTCGTATAGAGAACCGTGCCGGCCGGGCCGTAGCCGAAGTAGTTGCCGGCGATGACCGCACCGGTCGCCGTGCGCCAGAACTCGGCATAGACGTCGTACTTCACGGGACCGAAGAGGTTCCGCTCGTTGGCGTCGTTGACGCGGTTGCCGTCGGTGCCGATCAGGTTGTAGTGGCCGCGGCCGTTCTCGAACGATTCGAAGTCGCGTCCGTCTTCCAGGTAGCCGGGGACCGCCGCGTAGTTGAACAGCGAGTTGTCGGGCAGGTAGTTGAACTTGTTGCCGGACACACGCACGTCGGGGGTCTCGAGATGGATCGCGAGCAGCTGGCCGGTGAGCAGGTTCTGTTCGGACACGTCGCCGAAGCCGTCGGAGTCGGTTCCCACGACGAGGCCCTCGGAGGTGATCTCGTTGTCCCACTTGAAGGAGGCCACGGCGGCGCGGCCGCCGCGGACGCCGGACGCCGTCGGATTCGCCGGGTCGATGCCGAACCAGTTGCCCTGGATGCGCGCCTTGGTGGCGCCCTTGATCAGGGCCACGCCGTAGATGAACGGATCCTCGCCGGAATCACCGCCGGTCGCGCTCAGGACGGAGACGCCGCGCAGGGTGAAGTTGAAGCCGTCGAACACCGGCAGGATGGCGCTCTCGGAATCGCCGAAGCCGTTGCTGCCGAAATCGGCGAGCGAGGTGCGGCCGCCGGCACGTGAATCGAGGACGATCTTGATGGCGGCGTTGTTGGGCGAGAGGACGTTCGCGGTGTTCATCGCGGCGCCCGGCTGGGTGTAGCCGTCGATGAACACGTTGTCGGCCGCGATGAGCGGATAACCGGTGGCCGGGGTGACGATGTAGTGCGGACCAGCACCCGGGATGTTGAAGTGGATGCGGTCGTTGTTCTGCACGCCGACCAGCGCCTCGGCCAACGAGGTCTTGCCGTCACCCGCGGTCGAGCTGTTGTCGGCGGTGTCCACGGTCACCGTGCGGATCCGCTCCACACGCAGGTTGTCGATGAGGAGGAAGGTCTCGTCCTTCAGTCCGGCGACGCTGGTGAAGTTGTCGACGTAGCCGATCAGGGGCCGGCCGGAGGTCCACGCGCTGGTGTTGGTGCGCATCGCGATGACCTTGCCGTCGATGGTCCACTTCAGGACGTTGCCGACCTGGCTCAACTCGACCTGGAGCCAACGCTTGCCCATCACGCCCGGGGATTCGAAGGGCGGGGCGGGGAAGGCGCTGATCAGGTAGGGCTCGCCGGCGTCGTCGTCGCCGAGGCCATTTCCGTCGCGGTCGATAACGCCACCCGACGCGCCGTCGAGGTAGGTCGACACGCCGCCGGCGTTGCCGACGAACGACTGGAAGCCGCGGAGCGCGCCGTCGTCGCCGACGAACTGGAACCACACGCCGTCGCTGCCCTTGCGGGCCTCGACCGCGGACGTCGCGAAGGTGCCCGCCATGGAGGCTCCGGAGGTGACACCCCAGTTCATGTTCATGCCCGAGTGGTTCAGGCCGAAGAGCAGGTACTCCGTGGTGCCGATTCCGCTGTCCGCGAACGAGCCGTGGCTCAGGAAGGCGTCGAACTTCAGAACGTGGTCGCCGGTGGCGGCGGCCATCTTCGGATAGAGGTTCACCGCGAAGCGCTCGGCGAGGTCGTCGAGCTTGTTGATGGTGATCTTGATTCCCTTCGCTTCACCCGGAGCCGAGTTCGGCGCCAGCGGGATCGTGCGGAGATCGGGATCGGCGGTCGCCGAGGTGAAGAAGTTGTACGTGGCCTGGCTGTAGTCGAAGGCCCAGTCGATGGTGTAGTCGTTGGTGACCGACCCGGTGTAGTAGTCGACGAACAGGTCGTAGTTCGCGGCGGAAGGCGTCTCGAACTTGTCCAGGAACAGCGTCTGGGCGAGCGAACCGGGAGCCAATCCCAGGGCCGCGGCCACCGAGGAGGCGAGGATGATGCGGAAGGGTTTCATGATCAGGGGCAGTGGTGAGGTGGGCGAATGCCCACGAACCTGTCCTACGCCGTTCGCCCGTCGCGTCTAGGCTTTTTTCAGGATTTGCCGCTGAACGCAAAAAAGAGGTATCACTGGAGTCCGGATGCGTATCACGAACCTCAATCCCGACTCGGACATCGGCGCCAGCGCGTGGATGACCACCATCGACGGGCACACACTGCTGATGGACACCGGCACGCATCCCAAACGGGAGGGACTCGCGTCGTTGCCGCTCTACGACAAGGTGCAGGACCTCGAGGTGGATGCCATCGCGCTCTCCCACTGCCATCACGACCACGTCGGCTCCCTTCCGGTCGCCCTCCAGTATTTCCCGCATGCCCGGGTGCTGATGACCGACCTGAGCTACTTCATCGTGGAGCGCATCCTCCACAACTCGGTCAACGTGATGACCCGTCAGCGCGATGAACTGGGGATCCGCGAGTATCCGCTCTACACCCACGAGGAGGTCGACGACCGCGCTGCGGTGTTCCAGGGATTCGGCTACCGGCGGGAGATCGAATGGGCCCAGTTTCCGAAGTCCGCGCCGGGTCAGCGTCATCGCGGGCCGACCCTCGAGTTCTTCGACGCGGGCCACGCGCTGGGCTCGGCCGGCATCCTGGTCCGGGGTCGCAAGCAGTCCGTTTTCTATTCCGGCGACGTCTGCTTCCACGACCAGACCTTGCTGCGCGCCGCGGACTTCGATGGCGTCAAGGCCGACGTGCTGGTGATGGAGACGACCCGAGGCAACCGCGCGGTTTCGCCCACCTTCAAGAGGTCGGACGAACTGAACCGCCTGGCCGTGGCCATCGAGCGGGTCCTCGCCCGCAAGGGCACGGTGCTGATCCCGGCCTTCGCGCTCGGACGCTCCCAGGAGATGCTCGCCTTCCTCGCCCAGCTCATGCGGGCCGGGAGGATCCGCGAACAGCCGGTCTACATCGGCGGTCTGGGACGGGTTTTCACCGAGATCTACGACCTGCAGTCCGCGCGGACCAACCGCTCGCTGCCGTCGCTGAAGCTCACCAACGCGCTCAATCTCCAGGTCCTCTCGGCCACCGATTTCGAGGCCATGTCCCTGCGCGGCGGCAAGATCTGCGTCCTGACCTCGGGCATGATGAGCGAGAACACCGGCGCCCATGCCCTTGCCCAGCGCCTGCTGGAGGACGAGCGCCACGGCATCTTCTTCGTCGGCTACGCCGATCCCGAGACGCCGGGTGGACGGGTGAAGGCGGCCAAGCATGGCGAACGGTTCCTGTTCAGCCCTTCGGTCGGAAAGCTCACCCGCCGCTGCGAGGTCATGGACTTCGACCTGACCGCCCACGCCAACCGCGACGATCTGCTCGGCATGGTGGCCGACATCAATCCGCGCACCGTGGTCCTCGGACATGGCGACCACGACGCCCGGGCCTGGATCGCCGACTCCATCATGGAACGGCATCCGAAGATGAAGATCCTGCAGCCCGGACCGGGCCAGACGGTGGATATCTAAGCCCCTGGCCACGCCTCCGGAATTCAGCCGGCCTCCGCGAGAATGACCGACCGCCAGAGTCTCTTCGCCGTCCTGGTGGTGGTCTATCTCACCGAGTGCCTGCTTTGGGTGCGGCGCGGCGGGGTCGTGTTTCGACGCGGGATGTCCGGATGGAAGGTGCGGGTGGAAGGTGAGGTGGCCCGCAACGACCGCGGCGACCTCCACTGGGCTTGGCCCCTGCCTCCGTTCGGAGGACTTGCGGTCTGCTACGGGATCCCTTTCTCTCTGGGAACCAAGGGTTTACTGAATGCGACCGGTGCCGCGTTCCACCCTTCCGGACGGCCTCTGCAGCCCGCGGCTTTCATCGCATGGGAAGAGATCCGGTCGGTGGAGACCGCGGGTCGTGTCCTGAAGGTCAACGGCACCGGATTCTGGCGCAGCGATTCCCCGCTCGAACCCCTTCGGCTCGGCAAACTGATACAAGGTCTGCGAAAGACCGAACCCGCCGACCGTGCAGGCGCTATCGGTAATGCTGCTCGTAAGTCCTTCGATTTGGCGGCCATCCGCGCCCGGCTCCATTCGTTGGAAACCACCTTGGTTCCGGTACGCCGGCTTTCCATGGCGGTTGCAGCGCTTTTGTTTGTGGCGACCCCGGCCGCGGTGATGCTGACCGGATGGTTTCCGACGCTCTACATCGTGGTTCCCCTGTTGTTTGTGATGACCGGCTTGATGGCACGTCTTGCGGGGCAGGCGCATCGGGCACTCCAGCCGGAGGCGGAGGACGAGCGGTTCCGGCTGCTGCTGACCCTGTTTCTTTCTCCGGCGGCGGCCATCCGGGCCGTGGATCCGCTTCAACGCACGCTTCTCGAGGAATTCCATCCCGCGGCCGTCGCCTGTGTGCTCCTTGAAGGCGAAGACCGCCGGCGGTTCCTCTCGGAAGTCTGGCGCGACCTGCGGTTTCCGCGGCTTCCCGAGTGCCCTTTGGAGCTCAAGGAAGCCGTTGAAAC
>CAIYXO010000099.1 GCA_903930165.1 uncultured Verrucomicrobiota bacterium
GGATCCCGGACGCGAGGAGCAAAGCGATCTGCCCCGGTCCAAGACGGCATCCCTTTTCCAAAAGCAGGCCACCCGACCGGACATCCTCACCCCGGAAGCGGACGTTCTCCCAGGGGCGGACCGGATCCAACACGGTCACCAGACCGTCCGCGGAGACGCGGGTGTCCTCCTGCATTACCACTGAATCGGCTCCCGGCGGCAGCGGCGCACCGGTGAACACACGGACACAGGTGCCGGATTCGACCGGAATGGGATCGGCGCAGCCGGCGCCCACCTCTCCGGTCATCCGGAGAGTGACGGGTTTCCCACCGACGAAGTCGTCCGACCGGACGGCGAAGCCATCCATGGAACTGTTGTCGAACGGCGGGAGATCCACCCCGGAGAAAACGTCGCCGGCCAAGTGGCGTCCACCGGCAATGACGACTTCGGATTCCACTTCGGGAAGGGTTCCCACCGCGTCCAGCAACAGCGCCAGGGCCTCCTCGTAGGGGGTCATCGATTCAGCTCCGGTCCTGGTCGAAGAGATCCCGGAGATGGAACCTCCAGAAGATGTAGGCGGCGATCGCCAGCAGTGCAAACACGAGGCTCAACTGGAACTGGTGGGTGGCGTCCGAGAGGCTGCTGATGAGGACGCCCGCCGCGCAGAGTCCGGCCGTCACGAAGTACAGGACCCATGCCGCGTGCTTCTGGCTCAGGCCCAGTGCCAGCAGTCGATGGTGAACATGGTTCTTGTCCGGGGTGAACATGGAGACCCCGCGGAGCAGACGGACCACCATCACCCGCGCCGTGTCGAAGAGAGGCAGGCCGAAAAGGATCAACGGAACCGAGATCACCGGGTTGGCTGCCGCGCTGGTGGTGCCGTTTCGGAAGAGGGAAATGACGCCGACACACGCGAGGACGATCCCAATCGTGAGGCTGCCGGAATCGCCGAGGAAGATGCGGGCCGGGAAGTGGTTGTGGGGAAGGAAACCGATGCAGGCGCCCGCAAGGCACACGGTGAGCAACGCCAGGAGGACGTTGCCATGCAGCGCGTTGATGATGGCGAGGGAGACCGCGATCAGGAAGGTCACCCCGGAAACCAATCCGTCGATGCCGTCGAGGAGGTTGATGGAGTTCGTCACCCCGACGATCCAGAGCACCGTCAAAGGCAGGCCGAACCATCCGAGATGGATGGGGTGGTCGCCGAAAGGATTCGTGACTTCGTCGATCCGGAATCCGGCAAAATAGAGGAGCACCGCGACGGCGGTTTGGACGAGGAACTTCTTGGTGGCGTCGGCGCCCTTGCAGTCGTCGTAGATGCCAAGCCCCAGCATGGCCGCGGCCGCGCCGAGCAGGGCCGCGAACAGCTTCTCGTACTCACGGAAGTAGCTCGTGACGAAATTGTCGACGAGGTACATGCCCGCCCAGGGCAGGCAGAATCCGAGGAAGACGGCGACGCCGCCGAGTCGCGGCATCGGGGTCTTGTGGATCTTGCGGGGATTGGGGAGGTCCACCGCCCCCCAGCGGGCCGCCAAGGCCTTGGCGAGCGGCGTGAACAGGTAGGATCCCGCGGCGGAAACCACCAGCATCACGAGATAGGTCCTGTATTGGTTCGGATTGAAATTCATCCCCTGGCGACCGCAATCCACTCCCGGAAGAGACTCCGGTACCGGGCTACCATCACAGGGGCCGAGAACTCCGATTCGGCCAACTGTTTACCGGCGCCGCCGAGGGTGACCCGCAAATCCTTCCTGTCGAGCAACGAACGCATTGCAGTTGCCAACGCGACGATGTCGGAAGGCGGGACAACGAGTCCGTTGATCCCGTCCCGGCAGACGCACGGGACACCGGACTTCAGGTCGCAGGCGATCAGGGGTTTGCCACAGGCCATCGCCTCCACGAGGACGAGACCGAAGGCTTCGTTCGGGGTGACGGAAGGGAAGACAAAGACATCGCAGGCATGAAGGAGTCCCGGCAGTTCGGAATCCGGAACATCACCCAGGAACTCCACCCTTTCGGCGACGCCACATC
Source organism: uncultured Verrucomicrobiota bacterium (assembly GCA_903930165.1). Taxonomy (GTDB): domain Bacteria; phylum Verrucomicrobiota; class Verrucomicrobiia; order Limisphaerales; family UBA9464; genus SXXZ01. The sequence continues at coordinate 2,011 of CAIYXO010000099.1, forward strand.
GCTTGGCCAGATCGCGCAATTCGCCCTCCAGTGGCCCGGTACCCGCGATCCAGAGAACGCCGCCTGGCAGCCGGCCCAGCGCTTCGATCGCGAAACGCTGCCCCTTGTATCCGACCAACCGTCCGAGGTTCAGGAAGACGGTCTGCCCACGGGCCCTTTCCCTCCAACGGGCCGCAGAGGCTTCGATGGCTGGAGTCGGCCTGAAACGTTCCAGGTCGAGACCAAACGGGATCACACGGACCTTAGAGGCGACCGGGGTCAGCCATGGCGAATACCGGAGGTGGTTCTCCGTGGCCACCACCACGACATCGGCC
>CAIYXO010000100.1 GCA_903930165.1 uncultured Verrucomicrobiota bacterium
CCTACATGGTGCTCTCGCCGGAGCACGCCCTGGTGGATGCAATCGCTCCGGCTCAGTGGCCGGAAAGCACGCCGGCATCCTGGAAGGGAACCGATTCCAGCGCCAGTCAATCGCCCAAGGAAGCCATCGCCGCCTACAGGGCCTATGCCGCCGGCAACAGCGACCTGGAACGAACCGAGCTGTCCAAGGAGAAGACGGGCGTGTTCACAGGGGCCTTCGCCGTCAACCCGGTCAACGGCGAGCGCATCCCGGTTTGGATCGCCGATTATGTCCTGGCCACTTATGGCACCGGCGCCATCATGGCCGTACCGGCCCACGACACCCGCGATTTCGAATTCGCCAAGAAATTCGAACTGCCCATCCGGCTGGTCGTCCAGGCCCCCGGCAACCAGGAGTCCACCGGCTTTGTCGGCGACGGCACGAGCGTGAATTCGGGATTGTTAAATGGCCTGGCCACCGCCGATGCCAAAAAGAAAATCGCCGCCTGGCTTGAAGAACAGGGCTGCGGGCAGGTCATGATCCATTACAAGCTGCGCGATTGGCTCTTCAGCCGCCAGCGCTATTGGGGCGAGCCGTTCCCCATCATTTGGAAAAATGGGTTCCATGAGGCGATTGCCGAATCCACCCTCCCGCTCCAGCCGCCGGCGCTGACGGATTACAAGCCCACCGGCTCGGGAGAACCGCCTCTGGCGCGGGCAACGGACTGGGTGAACCTGCCCGACGGAAGCATTCGCGAAACCAACACGATGCCGCAATGGGCCGGAAGCTGCTGGTATTACCTTCGATTCATCGACTCGCAAAACGAGGGCGCTTTCTGCGACAACAAGGCCGAACGCTATTGGATGCAGCCGGAGAAGCCGGGCGTGAACACCCCCGGCGTCGATTTATACGTAGGCGGCACGGAACATGCGGTGCTGCACCTGCTCTACGCCCGATTCTGGCACAAAGTGCTCTTCGATCTCGGATTTGTTTCCCCCCCGGAACCGTTTTTCAAACTGGTCAACCAGGGCCTGATCCTCGGCGAGGACGGGCAGAAGATGACGAAGTCCCGCGGCAACGTGGTGAACCCCGACGACGTGCTGAAGGAGTACGGCGCCGACGCGTTCCGGCTCTACGAGATGTTCATGGGACCGCTCCAGGACACCAAGCCGTGGAACACCCAGGGCGTCGAGGGCGTGTACCGTTTCCTCGGCCGCGTCTGGCGCCTCTTCGTCGCCGAAGAAGCGGAGACCGCCTTCGAACAGGCCGAAACGGTCGCGCCGCAGGACGACCGGTCCGAGGGGCTGCTGGACACCCTGCGCCTTTCACCGTCGATCCAGGCGACCGAGCCGACACCGGCCCAGCTCAAGGTGCTGCACGAGTGCATCCGCAAGGTGACGTACGACCTGGACCACTTGCAGTTCAACACCGCCATCTCCGCGATGATGGTGTTCGTGAACACCGCCATGACCTGGCCCAACCGGCCGGCTTCGGTGCTGAAGACCTTCCTCCAACTGCTGGCGCCCTTCTCGCCGCACGTGGCGGAGGAGCTGTGGTCGCGCCTCGACGTCGCCGGTTTCCCGGCGTCGCTGACCTATGCGCCGTGGCCGAAGTTCGACCCGGCGCTGCTGGTCGAGACCGAGATCGAGCTGCCGGTCCAGGTGAACGGCAAGCTGCGGGACGTCATCCGCGTCGCCGTGGACGCCTCGCAGGCGGACATCGAGAAGGCAGCATTGGCGGCCGAGAAGGCCCAGCCGTTCCTCGCCGGAAAGACCGTGCGCAAACTCATCGTGGTGCCGAAGAAGATGGTGAACATCGTGGTCGGCTGAGCCGTTGCCGGGAGACTCCGATGAAGCATCTCACCCCCTCGGAGCACCGGGCCGTCTGGCTGCTGGCCGTGGTGCTGCTGTTCGGCATCGCCGGCCGGATCTGGATCCGGAGCGGTGCCGCGCGCCCCTTGCCGCCGCTGCCGCACCTCGGTACCAATCCGGCCGCCGGACCGGCCCACTGAACCGCGACCTGACGAGTCCGGCACCTGAGATCCCGATGGACCTGCCCTTGGAAAACGACCCCCTGGCCCCGCTGCTGGAAAAGGATCCCCGCTACAACCGGGAGGCCTACCTCTTCCTGCGCGAGGCCCTCGAGTTCACCCAGCGCCAGGTGAAGCGCGAGTCCGACATCTCCCGGCATGTGTCCGGACAGGAACTGCTGGACGGCATCCGCGAGTTCGCGCTGAAGCAGTACGGGCCGATGACCCTGCTGGTGCTCGAGGAATGGGGCGTGCGCCGGTGCGAGGACTTCGGGGAGATGGTGTTCAACATGGTGGAACACAAGATCCTAGCGAAGACCGAGAAGGACACCCGCGACGACTTCAAGGGCGGCTACGACTTCACCGACGCCTTCCGCAAGCCGTTCCTCCCCTCCCGCGGGGGCACCGGCTCCGGAGGGAATTGATTCCCACGTCTTAATCTCACTCTTAATCTTACACTTAATCTTAATCCCCTGGCAGAACGAGATTAGGATTAAGATTAAGATTAAGAGTAAGAAGAGCCGCTTCCTGCTCCCAGCTCCTGGCTCAGAGCTCCCTCACCGGTCTTCCGGCTTGGTCAGCTCGAAGGTGTCGAACAGCCGGCCGTCCACGTCGTAGGCCTTGAACTGGACGGTGCGGTCCTGCACGACCATGAAGCAGTAGTGGTGTCCCCGCTGCACGTGCAGCGTGAACCACGCCCGTTGCGGGGCCGCCTGCTCCAGCCCGCCGCCACCGCCGCCGCTCACCACATACCGCACGCCCCGCTTCTGGTTCACCGCCATCTGCAGGACCGGCCACGTGCGCTCGTAGCTGTGGATGTGCCCGGCGAACCCGACGTCGAGTCCGTGCTTCTCGTAGAGCGGGATCAGCTTCGCCGCGTTGCGGTCGCCGTCCACGTACGGACCGTCCGGACGCCCACGCCAACGGTCGCCGTAGTCGTCCTCGTCCGAGCTGAAGCACGGATGGTGGTGCGCGGCGAACTTCCACGTCGCCTTCGACTCGCCCATCACCTTGTCGAGCCAGCGGTACTGCTCGCTGCCCGGGGACAGGTCCTTGTTCGAGTCGATCATGAAGAACTCGGCGTTCCCGTATTTGAAGGAGTAGTAGTACTCCGGCTTGGGCAGGCTGAAGTAGTCGTAGTACCAATGGGAGTTCTTCTCGTGGTTGCCGATGACCGGAAAGGACGGCACGTGGGCGAACAACCTCTGGGCCGGCTCGAAGAGGTCGTAGACCCACTGCTGCTTGGCGAACCCGTCGTCCACGACGTCGCCGCAGTGGATCATCATGTTGGGACGCAGCGCGAAGATCCCCTCGGCGCAACGGCGGGTGATGTCGGGATTGCGCTGGGTGTCGCCGAGGATGCCGAAGGCCCAGGACGCATTCGCGCCGGGTGCCGTCTGGAAGTTGGCGATGTCGCTGCGGGCCACGTTCCCCGCGGCGTCGATGCAGGTGACCCGGTAGTAGTAGACCGTGAAGGGCTTCAGGCCTTCCAGACGCACCTCGTTGATGTTGCCCGCGGTCGTCGCGGTCACAAGGGTCTTGAGCGGCTGCGATTCCCCGTACTCCACGGTCATGAACGCCGGCTTCGCCGTCTCGCACATGAGTGTCATGCCGTCGGTGGTGCCGAACTGGAGGTACGGCTTCACCACGAACTGCAACTCCCGGTTCACCGGCGAACGCCACGCCAACAGTGACTGGTTGCGCTCCGCGATCCCGCGGATCTCCTCCGCCGGCATCACGCGGCCGTAGGCCTTCACCTCGAAGAGCGATCCCTCCATCGGATGCCGCTCGTCCTGGTCCACGTAGGCGCCGACCGCGAGGCGGCCTTCCTCGGGATAGAGGATGTTCCCGGACTGCTGGGTGGATTCCCCATCGGCCTCGCCGTCGACGAACAGCCGCATCGTGGTGCCGTCGTAGGTCGCGGCGACATGGTGCCAGCGGCCGGTTTCGATCTTCTTCCGCCCACGCAGCCGCGTGATTCCGCCAAGCTTCGGATCCTTGGCACCGGAACCGGCGAGGCCGAAGGTGAAGTTCTGGCGGTTGTACCCGAGCA
>CAIYXO010000101.1 GCA_903930165.1 uncultured Verrucomicrobiota bacterium
GGTGGTGCCGTCGAGGTTGAGCCTCGCGAAGCCCGCGCGGTTCTCCCCGTTCAGCCGGGTGAACTGGCCCGTGACGATCAGCTTCCCGTCGCCCTGCACGGCGCCGTAGTTGATCTGGAAGTCGGTCGCGACATGGAACGTGTCGTCGATCGAACCGTTGGGCGCGAGCCGCAGCGCGGAATCCGTCCGCCCGCCCTGGACCGGTTGGAAGGTTCCGAAGACATAGACCCCGCCCTGGGGCGTCACCGGTCCGAGGGTGTAGAAGAGCATGTTGCCGCCCTGCCCGAGCGAGGTGGCGGCGTTGATCGGAGACTCGAAGGAGGTGTCCAGCGAGCCGTCGGGGTTCAGGCGGGCCACGCCGACGCGGGTCGCACCGCCGGCACGGTTGAAGCCGCCACCGACGTAGATGCGGTCGTCGGAAAGCACCCGCAGCGACACCACGGTGCCGGGCAGGGTGCGGGTGGGATTCGAGAGGACGGCCTCCATGGCCGTGAGCGGGAACGAGGTGTCGACGGTGCCGTCCGGAAGGAAGCGGATCAGTCCGTTCACGGGCCGGCCGGAGAAGTTCTCGAAGGTGCCCGCGAGCAGGATGCGGCCGTCGCTCTGCAGGCCGATTTCCCAGGGGACGTTCTGGAATCCGCCGGTGTAGCGGTTGGTCTGGACGAAGCCGGGATCGTAGGAGCCGTCCGGCAGCAGTCGGGCCAACGCGCCCTCCTTCATTCGGCCGGCGACAAGGACCTTCCCGTCCGGCTGCCACTTCACGGCGGAGATGCCTCCGTCCTGGACCGCGGTGAGGTCGGCGGGTGCCCTGAAGGTCGGATCCGGGGTGCCGTCCTCCAGCAGGCGAACCAGCGTGGTGCGGAGGGAGGCATAGAGGCGTCCGTCTGGCGCCGGGGCGACAAGCTGGGACTGGCCCGAGAGGATGCCGCTGGCGGCGGTGGGGGCGAAGGCGCTGTCCACGGCGCCCGGAACCACGGGGTCCGGCTCGACGAGCAGGGTGATGTTGGAGCTGACGGCAAAGCCGCCGGGGTTGATCACCGTCACCTGGAAAAGGCCGGAATCGGGGCCGGGTCCGTAGCGGACGGCGGGCATCACATGGCTGGCGTTGGTCGCGCCGGGAATCTCGACGAAATTCGTGGAGCCGCGGGTCTCGTTGCGGCGCCACTGGTACTGGAGCGGGCCGTCGCCGGAGGGGACCACGGTGAGGGTCACTGCGGTGCCGGCCTTGGCCACGACCCGCGTCGGCTGGCTGCCGATGGACGGGGCGGCGGGAATCGGCTGCAGCGGACCGCCGTGGATCCGGACGAAGTTGGTTCTGGGTAGGCCGTCGAACTGGAGGAAGTCGCCCCCGAGGAAGACGTTGTTCGAGGGCGAGACGGCGAGGGCGGAGACCGAGCCGGCTACGGGGCCGCGCGTGGGGCGTCCCGGGCCGAAATCGGGATCGACCACGCCGTTGGGCCAGAGCCGGGCCACGCCGTTGCGGGGGAATCCTCCGACGTTGCCGAAGTTCCCACGGATCAGGATGCGACCATCCGCCTGGAGAGCGATGCCGGACAGGGAGCCGTTGTCGATGGCGGCGAGCGAGGTCACCGGGTTGAAGGACGGATCCATCCGTCCGTTCTCCAGCAGACGGATCACCCCGATCGTCCGGGCCGGCAGGACGTTGTCGCGGGTGAAGGAGCCGGCGACGAGGATCCGGCCGTCGGGCTGGCGCAGGACCGCGGTCACGGTCGGACGCGACCAACCGCTGAACAGGCCGGTGTAGAAGGCGGGATCGCGTGAGCCGTCGGGAAGCAGGCGGATCACGCCGCTGCCGTTCAACGAGGGATTGGAGGTGTTGGTGAGTCCTCCCACGAGGACCGAGCCGTCCGGCAGGGCCAGCACGACCCGGGTGGGACCGAAGGCCGGGGATGGGACGAACGCCGGCTCGCGGACGCCGTCCGCGGAGAGCCGCCCGTAGCCGTTGGGAAGCGGGGATGCGTTCCAGGTCGACGTGCCGACGAGCAGTCGACCGTCGGGAAGCTCGGAGAACACCGACGACGAGTCGCCGCCGGTTCCGGCGGGATTGAAGGAGGTGTCCAGCAGGCCGTTGGCGTTGAGGCGGAGGACGCCCTGGTGGAGGACGTTCGAGTAGGTGAGGGAGACGCTGCCGACGGCGAGCAGGCGGCCGGAGGCGAGCGGGTACACCGACTGGAGCAGGCCGACGCTGTTGATGCCCGTGGGCTCGAAGGTCGGATCCACCAGTCGGCCCTCGTCGATCAGCCGGGCGGCGCGGACGCGGTTCGTGCCATGGAACTTCGTGAAGCCGCCGACGGCCAGCAGGCGTCCGGAGGCGTCCCATTCCAGGTCCACCACGGAGGAGTCGGCGCCGACCGGCGTGTCGGTCTCGCGATACACGCTCCCCGGGGTGGCGGGCAGGAGGGAGAGGCGGGCCGGATCCGACGGGGTCGAGCCGAGGCCGTTCGAGACCACGCAGTGGAAGAGCGCGCCGTCGTCGTCGGCCGGGGAAGCATCGACGACGAGGTTGGGGCCGGTGGCGCCGGGAACGACCTGTCCGTTGCGGTGCCACTGGTAGGAGAGGGGCGCGGCCCCTTGTGCCGTCACGCTGAAGCGGGTGCGTGCGCCCACGGTGTTGGTCTGCGAGAGCGGTTGGCCGGAGACGGAGGGAGCGGTGTTGGGATCGCCGAAGATGCGGTAGGTCCCGTTGCGCACCTGGAAGGTGGGGGTGAAGGACAATCCGGCGGCGAAGAGGCTTCCGTCGGGAGCCGGGACGAACTGGGTGAGCGAGAGCAGCGTCTGGCGGATGGGGACCAGCGACGGATTGGCGTAGCCCGAGTCGGCGGAGCCGTCGGCATTGAGGCGTGTCACCGGCGCGGCGCCGCTTGTGAAGAGGACCTTGCCGTCGGACTGGGCGGCGACCACGCGACCGCCCTGGCCGGGATCGACCGTGGGCAGGAAGGTGGTGTCGAGCGAGCCGTCGAGGTTGAGGCGGTTGATCTTCCGGGCGAGGGCCGTTCCCCGGTAGGAGCCGACATTGGCGAAGACCAGCCGGCCCAGGGGGTCGGAGACGAAGCTGGAGAGGTTGGCGAAGGGGATGGAAGCCTTGCCGGTGGCGGCGAATCCGGTGTCTGGGGCGCCCGATCCGGTGAGCCGGAGGACGTCCGAGACCGGCCCGAGGTTCACCGCCGCGGCGGTGACGGTGTAGACCGAGTCGCCGGGGCCCTGGGCGAGGGTGAACGGGTTGGCGCTCTGGTAGCCGAGCTCGACCAGGGTGGGAGGGGTGAAGGCGGCATCCCTGGCCCCGGTGACGAGGAAGCGGACCAGCGCCAGGCGTCCGGAGGCGAGGTTGCCCTTGAGGCCTGCGTAGAACGTGCCTGCGGGACCGGGCAGCAGCGAGGAGACCTCCTGGTCCTCGACGTCGAACGAGGCGACGGCGGCGGATCCGTCCGCGTCGAGCAGCACGAGGTTCCTCACCGGCGCCGCGCCGAGGTGGGAGAAGTTGCCGCCGACCACGGCGCGGCCGTCGGGGAGTGCGATGGCCGCGGTGATGGTGCCGATGTTGGTCGACGCGGGGATGAGGACCTGGTTGTTGAGGATGACGGCGGGGTTGACCCTGCGCAGGGACGGCAGGGTGAAGGCCGGGTCGACGGCTCCGTTGGGGAGGAGACGCACGAAGGAGGCCTTTCCGGTTCCGCCGTAGTTGGTGAAGGAGCCGCCGACGTAGACGCGGCCGTCCGGCAGGGGAGCCAGGCGGTTCGGCACGGCGTCTGTGCCGGCGACCGCGACGAAGTTTGTGTCGAGGGATCCCGCCTGCTGCGCGAACGTGCGCAGGCAGGCGAGGAGACCTACCGAGACCAGCCGGATCCACCGTGCGTTCATGACCATTGCTCCCCCTTGTAGGTGTGTGACTTGCGTGTGGTCCAGAAACGATCGGGCCACTACGTAGAATTACGTACGCCGACCGGATTCTGCCGGCGCTACGGGTCAGCGGAGGTCCGCGGATTCGGCCTGGGGATGACCGTCGGCGTGGAGGGCCCGGATCTCGTCGGGTCCGAGCGGACGGCTGAAGAGACAGAACTCGTCCATCAACCCGTTGAGGTTGCGCACCAGGAACGGGTCGTCGCCGGGGAATCCGACGGCGTTCCAGTTGCCGAGCTCCGCGGTGCCGACGGCATAGGGCGGAGCGATCCGGAGCGCATGACGGCTGACCGGTCGTCCGTCGACGTAGTGGACGGCGCGGCGGCCCGGGCCGTCGACGACCACGGCGACGTGCATCCAGGAGCCGAGCCGGTCGGGAGTCAGCACCGGCGGGCTGGCGAGGATCTGGTGGTCCCGTCCGGGGCCGACGACGGTGAGGCCGAGGACGCCGTCGTCGCGGACGATCCAATGGAGCGTGCCGGGTTCGAAGCCGTCCGACATGAACAGCGAGTTGATCTCGCGGTCGAGGGCCTGCACGCGGACCCATGCGGCCAAGGTCACGGAGCCCAGGGTGCCGGGCAGGGCGAAGCGGACGCGGTCGCCGACGCCGCGGAACTCCAGGGCGGGCTTGGTGGACCAGCGGCCTTCCCGCCACTGGGAGCCGACGATGGTGGCGAAGGCCGTCTCGGCGTTCCTGGAGGCGACGTTGGGGAGGCGCCAGTCGTTCGGCGTGCCGTGTTCGAAGTCGAAATGGACCCGGAGCGAGCGGTCCTGGTCGAGCTTCCGGGCGGCGGCGCGCCATCCGTCGTAGCGGCGCGCCTCCGCGGCGACGGAGAGGGCCTGGAGGTCGAAGAGAGGCTCGAAGCCGGAGCGGTCGGATGGGACGAGGCGGGGAGGTGCGCCGTCCTCCACGATGGCGGCGTTGCCCTCCTCGAGGTCCGTCCCGGGCGCCACGGGTTCGGGGCGGTATTGGACGCGACCCTGGAACACGTGCACCTCGGAGCGTCCGCCGGCGACGTTCAGTCCGAAGGCGGTGCCGAGGTCGGTGACGTCGAGATGGGGGGCGGTGACGCGGAAGCCGCGGGCCTGGCGGGGGACTTCGGCGGTGAGGCGGCCGGAAGTGCAGACGGCCTCCGCCGCCGAAACGAGCCGGAGTTCGGCGGGGCCTTCGAGGACGACCCGCGCCCCGTTCTGGAAGACGACCTGGGCCAGGCCGGACTCGAGGCGGAGGAGCCGGGGTTCGAGCGGGGCCCCGAGGCGCGGGGGAGGGTCGGAGGGGTTCCAGCGCGCGTTGACCGTCCGGTTCAACACCGCGACCGCTCGGCCGGGGCCGCGACGTGATGCGGTGGCGCCCAGGATCCACCAGCCGGCAAGCCCGAGCACCAGGGCCAGTCCGGCAGCGAGGGCGAACCCGCTTTGGCGCCGCCGGTTGCGGACTTCCCGGCCGGCTGCGGGAAAATCCAGGATCGCCGGGTCCGGTGCCGGCACCGCCGGGACGAAGAGATCCGGGTCCGACGCCAAGCGCGAGTGCAGGGCGATGCGGAACAGGTACTCGTCACGGGCCGCGGCGTCGGAGAGCAGCAGCGCATTCAACGCGGCGGCCTGTTCCTCCGAGGCGGTGCCATGGCAGACCGACGCCACCGCCTCGTCGAAGCCCGGGGAAGGAAACAGGAGGGTCATGGGGTGCCGACCTCCGGTTCAGGGGTCCGCTCGACGCATTCCTGGAGCGTCTGGCGGATCCGTTGCAGCGCCTTGTAGGTCGAGGCCGCGGTGCGGCCGGTCCTGGCCGCAAGGCCGTCGATGTCCTCCCGGCGGTAGTAGTAGCCCTCCACGAGGTTGCGCTGGCTGTCGGGAAGGAGGCCGACGCACCCCTCCAGCCGACGCAGGCGCGACTCGATGTCGGGCCGCAGTTCCTCACGTCGCCGGGCCAGTTCCTCCGCGAGACCGTTGTCGAGGAGGACGCGCCATCGCTGGTGGCGTTCGATCCATTGGCGGGCCTTGTTCAGTGCGAAGCGGCACGCCCAAGGCGTGAAGGGCTGGGCCGGGTCGTAGGCGTCGAACCGCTCCCAGAGGGCCACTGCGGTCTGCTGGACGATGTCCTCGGCGTCCGAGACGTTCGGCACCAGGGCCGAGACGTAGCGGAAGACCTCGCGTTCGCTGCGCAGGAACAGCGAGAGGAACCGCTGCTGGGCGGCGGCCGGGTCTTCCGGTCGGGAGCTGGGGTCCATGGCGATGTTCGTCCCGTCCACCTACTTCCGGTGACGCCGGGCTTTTGGACAGGAATTCCATTTCGCGAGCCCGCCGTCCATCACTCGGAAGGCTCGTCCCCATGGTGGTCCAGGCGGCGTCGACGCGTCTGGCCGCCGTCCTCCGAGGTGTAGAGGCCGTCGGTGTGGACGAACCACCAGCGTTCGCCGAGTCGGACATCGCCGGCAACGGCCACGAGCCCGCCGGGAGCCGGTGTTCCGCGGGGCTTCAGCCAGGACCATTCGAAGGCCCAGAGTTCGCTCACGGAGAGGCGGTCCGGTTCCAACGGGTCGAGCGCCTGCGCGAAGAAGCGGCCGAATTTGCGGTCGCCCACCGCCGCTGCGCCGACCGCCGTCATCGGCCGCATCCACTCGAGGTTCTTCGCCGGCGGATACGAGGCCGTCTGCCAGCCGGCGAACACCTGGCTCTGGAAGCCGCGGGCGGTCCCGTAGCGCATCTCGCCGACCGACTGCAGCGCCTTGTCGAACGCGACGTTGTAGAAGCCCGTGTCTTCCCGTTCCTCGGAGACCACCAGCGTCTGCACGCCGTCCTGCGACACGTAGGCGCGAGAGGCGGACCCTGTGCCCGTCGCAGTGGGCATGCCGCGTCCCAGCAGCGGCATCCAACGGTCGGAGCAGGTGGTGACGCAGAGGTGGCTGCGCCCCTGGGCGGGAGCGGGATAGTGTCCTTCCCAGGGCCAGACGACCACGGCGGTGACGCGTTCCCCGGCGAGGCCGAGCCGCCTCCAGGAGGTCCCGCCGTCGTCGCTGCGGAAGAATCCCGTCGATTCCCCGCCCGCGTACAGCGTGTCCGGCCGCCGGAGGTCGAAGGCCACCACCTCGCCGCACAACGCGGATGGACCCGCGCCGTCGAAGTCGCATTCCAGCGGGAGGCGCCTCCATGTCACGCCGGCGTCGTCGGACCGCCAAAGCGATCCGCCGCGGGCCTTGCCGCCCGCTCGGAGCAGGATCCGGTGGTCGAGCGGATGGATGGCCACGCTGCGCACGGCGAGGTCGTCGCCGGAGAGATCCCCGTTGATCGAGGTCCAACTCGCGCCGCCGTCCTCGGTGCGGAGCATCCCGCGGTGGGAGCTGCGGACGATGGCGACGCGGGGGTCGGATCGGGCGCACACGACGCCCGTGAGCCGGTCTCCCCCGGTGTTGCGGGCCGTCGGCGGTTCCGGCGGCCGCGAATCCGTGGGGACACCGGGATCGATCCGGATCTGTGAGACCGACGAGTGGTAGTGGGCCAGGGCGTCCTGGGGCAGTGCGCTGAAGAAGAGCCCGACGTCCAGGGTTTCGGCCATCTTCCGGAACTGGTATCCGCCCAGTTCCCACCGCTTCCCGTCGGTGGAACTCCAGGCCGTCCAGACGGAACCTTCGCGGACGATCCGGAGCCACGGATGCCTTCGGGGCAGCTCGTAGGAGGAGACGCGTGTGGCGCCGAAGTCGGTGAACTCGGCCGAGGTCCTGAGTCCTTCCGCGGCGGTCTGGACGAGGTGGAAGTCGCGGCCCCATTCCCAGTTCCTCCGGTCGCCCTGTTCCCGGGCGGTGAGGCCGGTCCAGGCCCACCGGTTGACCGGTTCACCGGCGGAACCGTTGTGGGAATCGATACGGCAGGTCGCGGTGAAGTTCCCGGTCACCCGACGGGTGAGCGTGTGCATCCCTTCCCCGAAGAACTGGAACCGGTCCGGCCCGGTCTGCCAGAGGCCGGCCGAGGAGCGGTCGTCGCTCACGTTCCGTGCGGTCCATCCGGGATCCACCGCCGGGCCGGAGACCAACAGCTCCACGGTGTCGGAGTCGACGGTCCGGTCGTCGTCGTACAGGATCCGGCAGCGGAAGCGGTTGGTTCCGCGGGGCAGCGCCCCCTGGTAGACGAGGTTCGGTCCGTCGGCCCGTGCCAATTCCAGACCGCCGAGGCGAAGGACGGTGCGGTGGATCCTCCGACCCCGCTCCTCCACCTTCACCTCGACCCTTCCGGTGCCGTCGCCGGGGGCTGTGGCCGCGATCTTCGGGCGCGGGGAGGCGGGATCGGCCGGGACACGGAGCGCTTCCTTGGGTATGGGTTGAAGAGGCAATCCGGGACCTTCCCAGTCCAACCGGAAGTTTCGCGCGGGCAGACGGTCGTAGAGATGGGTCACCACCAGCCGGTGGTCGCCGCGGGAGAGGACGCCGTGTCTCGACGTGGTGGTCGTGCCCCACTGGCCGTCGCGGGTGATCCAGTCGACGTCGTCGACGCGGATCCGGTAGGCGCCGTCGATGTGGGCGTGGAGGGCGTAGAGCCCGTCGCGGGGGATGCTCAGCAGTCCGTGGAACTCCTGCGCATAGCCCGATTCCCGTTGTTCACGGATGCTGGTGTCGAAGCCGTGGACGCGGCCTTCCCGGATCCGCCTTCCCATTCTGAGTTCGTCCAGGAACAGCCAGTGGTGTTCCTCGTCCGGCATCTGTTCCGGCGTGTTGAAGAAGTGGACCCGGCGCCGGGAGTCCTGGTGGAAGAGGGTGTAATGCAGACCTTCCTCGGTGGCGTCGGCGGTCGCCGGTGGGCGCGGTCGCGGCGTGGCGACCGCGGGGACTACGACCGGAGCGGTCGGTTGGTCGAAGACGTCGAAGAGGGTGAGGCGGACGGTCGGTGACGGGACGTCGACGTCGACCAGGGCGAGCCGGGCCGAGGGATCGCGGCGTCGACGGACGGCCCTGGGTGGCCGGTCGCATCCGGGGGAGTCGAAGACCTCGA
>CAIYXO010000102.1 GCA_903930165.1 uncultured Verrucomicrobiota bacterium
ACCAGCCATCCATGATGCTCATGTTGAGGCATCCGTGGGCGGTTGTCTTCATGCCGGACGTGCCTGAAGCCTCGAGCGGACGACGCGGATTGTTCAGCCAGATGTCGCATCCAGAGACCATCTGGCGGGCGACATGGATGTCGTAGTTCTCGATGAAGACAAGGTGCCCCTTGAGTTCGCTGTACTTCGAGAGATGGATCACCTTCTGGATGAAGCGCTTGCCCGAGTCGTCCCGGGGATGCGCCTTGCCGGCGAAGACGAACTGGACCGGGTGGCCGGCATCCTTGACGAGCTTCACCACCGCCTCGAACTGGTCGAAGATCAGCGGCGCCCGCTTGTAGGTCGCGAAACGGCGGGCAAATCCGATGGTCAGTGCGTCGGGATTGAGGAAGGCGTCGAAGGTGATGAAGTCCCCGTGGCTGAAAGTTCCGCCCTGGAGCAGCAGACGGCGGCGGGTGAACTCGATGAGTTCCCGACGGAGTCGGTAGCGCAACGCCCAGACTTCCTCGTCGCTGGTGACGGAAGGATCCGCCAGCTTGGCCCAGAACTCGGGGTTGTTGGCATCGGCGAACCAGTCGATCTCCGACTTGGCGGGATAGAGCTGGTGGAACTTGCGCTTCCAGACCCGGCGGACCGTGCCCTTCATCCAGCCGACCAGGTGGATTCCGTTGGTGATGTGGCCGATGGGCACCTCCTCCGGCGTCTTGGCGCCGTAGAGCTCCATCCACATCTCCCGGCTGACCGCCCCGTGCAGTTCGCTGACTCCGTTGGCGGCGCGCGAGTAGCGCAGCGCGAGAACTGTCATGCAGAAGGTCTCGGAGGCTTCACCGGCCCGGACCCGGCCGAGGTTCATGAGTTCCTCGTGGCTGATCCGGAGATCGGAGAGGAAACCCTGGCCCGCATAGCCGAGGAGGTCGCTGGTGAACCGGTCGTGGCCGGCTTCCACCGGGGTGTGGGTGGTGAAGAGGCACTCCGACTTCGTGGAGGCGGCGGCCTGGTCGAAGTTGCTGCCGGCTGCCAGCTTCTCACGGATCAACTCCAGGGTGAGGAAGGCCGCATGGCCCTCGTTCATGTGGAACGTCGAGGGCTGGACTCCGAGCATGCGCAGCAAACGTACGCCGCCGACACCCAGCACGATCTCCTGCATCACACGGGTGGTGCTGTCGCCGCCATAGACCCGCAGCGTCAGGTCACGGAACATCGGTTCGTTCTCGGGCCGGTTCGTGTCGAGGAGATACACCGGCACCCGGCCGATGTTCACCCGCCACGCGTGGAACCTCACCGTGCTCGCCGCGATGCGCACGGAACCGACGAGCTGGTCGCCACGGGCGTCCAGGACCGGCTCCAGGGGCAGGTTGGTCGGATTGAGCTGGGTGTAATACTCGGTCTGCCAGGTCTCCTGGCTGATCGCCTGCTGGAAATAGCCTTCCCGGTAGAAGAGCGAGACGCCCACGAACCCGATGCCCAGGTCGCTGGCGGACTTCGCATGGTCGCCGGCCAGCGCGCCGAGGCCGCCCGCCGCGATGGGGAGGGTTTCATGGAAGGCGAATTCGGCGGAGAAATAGGCCACCGGATTCGTCACCAGGTTCGGCGCGTTCTCGGTACCCCAGGTCTTCGGCGCCTTGATGTAGGCGTCGAAACGCGAAAGCACGCTCCGCACGCGGTCCGCGAATCCCGGGTCCTGGAGGCGGACCCGCAGCTCGTAGGGCGAGACCTCGCGCAGGATCGCCACGGCATTGTGGTACAGGTTCTGCCATCCGCGGGGTGAAAGGTCGTGGAAGACCTCCTGGGCCTCCTGGTCCCAACTCCACCAGAGGTTGCGGGCGAGCCGGTTCAGGCCGGAGACGATTTCAGTCAGTTCCGAGGCGGTCAGCGGTTTCATGGTTCCAGGAATTCAGGACACGGATCTCCCGTTGGTTGCCGGGTCAGCGCGAAAAGCATGGAACGCGAAGTCCCGGATGAGAAGGCAAAGTGTGGCGCGCCGACGAAATGCCGGCGCCCGAGTCGACGCGGGCCCGCCTCACCTCAGGCGAGGAACGTAGCCGCCTGCGCGGCCGTAGCCCCGTCGTGGACAAGGGCCATCAGCGCCCGCGTCATCCCCGCCGGATTCGCATGCTGGATAATGTTCCTGCCGTACACGATGCCCGAAGCCCCCTGCGCCACCAGCCGTTCCGTCCGCTCCAGGATCTCGGCGTCGGACGCCTTTCCCCCGCCCCGCACCAGGACCGGGATGCCGCCGGCGATCTGCACGACCCGATGGTAGACCGAGACGTCGTCGGTCGGATCGGCCTTGATGATGTCCGCACCCAGCTCGACCGCCTGGCGGACCAGAGGCAGGATCTTGTCGAGGTCTCCGTCCACCATGTAGCCGCCCGCCTTCGCGTTCGGCTGGAAGACCAGCGGCTCCACCATCAGCGGCATCGCGTACCGGTCGCAGTCCGGCTTGATGTCGAGGATGTTCTGGATGCACTGGTCCGTCACCTCGGGCTGGCCCGGGATGCGGAACAGGTTCACCACCACACAGGTCGCATCCAGGCGGAGCGCCTGCTCCACCGGATCCACGATCATCCGGCTGAAAAGCGTCCGAGGAAGGTCCTGCCCGTAGACGTTCGCCACGTCGGTCCGCAACACCAGCGCCGGCTTGGCCTTGCCGGGAATGCACTGCAGGTGGCGCGCCTGGCCCACGGTCAACTGGACGGCGTCCGGCGCCGCCGAGACCACGGTTCGCACCGCGGCGCCGATGTCCTCGATGCCGGCGAGGAATCCGCGTTCGTTGAAGAATCCATGGTCGATGGCGACGTCGAAGCAGCGACCGGACTTGGGGTTGAAGAGACGGTTGAGACGGAACTGTTTCATGTGGCTCGCGGTAAGTTGAGCGGGAGCCGGCGCCCCGCCAATGTGAATGTGGATGCGGTTGGAGATCCCCGCCACGGAACAGGTCGTTGCCTCCGGTCCGAGGAACGTCTACTGCTGGGTCTTCCCATGAAAGCATCGCGCCCGATTCCGTTCGCACTCGGCTGCCTGGCCGCCGTGCTGATAGAAACCCAAACCGCCGAGGCGGCGGATTCCCGTGCACAAGCCTCCGCCCGCGGCGGCGCGACTCGGATCCAGTCCCAGCCGCGCAGGTCCACGCCTTCGAAATCCTATCCGACCTTCGGCTCCGTGGACCGACGCGCCCCGGAGCTCGACGCCCTGCTCGCCCCCGATGCCCGGATGGAAAAGCTCGCGGACGGTTTCACCTGGTCCGAAGGCCCCGTCTGGCGCAGCGCATCGTCGGACCTGCTGTTCTCGGACGTCCCGAAGAACCGCATCCACCGATGGTCCGAAAGCGACGGCCTCTCCGTCTTCCTCGAACCCAGCGGCTACACGGGCCACTCGCTGAAGTTCCGCGAACCCGGATCCAACGGACTCGCCACGGACCGCGCCGGAAATCTCCTGGTCTGCCAGCACGGCGACCGGCGGGTCTCCCGACTGCGGCCCGACGGCTCCTTCGAACCGCTCGCGGAGTTCGTGAACGGCCGCCGTCTCAATTCGCCGAACGACCTCTGCGTCGCGGCCAACGGCGACATCTACTTCACGGATCCTCCCTACGCCCACGAAGGCCTGGACGCCAGCCCGCTCAAGGAACTCCTCTTCAACGGGGTCTACCTCCGTCGCAGGAACGGTGAACTGGTCCTCCTCACCGATCGGATCCCCTTCCCCAACGGGATCGCCCTCTCGCCCGACGGCAAGACCCTCTACGTGAACCAGTCCGATCCCAGGTCCCCGGTCATCTCCTCGTTCCCGGTGAGGCCGGACGGGACGGTCGGCGACGGCTCCACCTTCTTCGACGCTTCCGCGCTGCTCCCGGGACGCAAGGGCCTCCCGGACGGGCTCAAGGTCGACGAACGAGGCAACCTGTGGTCGAGCGGTCCCGGCGGCATCCTGGTGATCTCGCCGGCGGGCAAGCTCCTCGGCATCCTCGACACCGGTGTGCCGACGGCAAACTGCAACTGGGGAGACGACGGCAGGACGCTCTACATCACCGCAGACACCCAACTGCTGCGCATCCGCACGCTCGTCCGAGGCGCCGGCTGGGATCGTCGATGATGCCCCACCGGAGGCCTTGTCGCCTTCCCCTTGTGGCTCCATCGTCGTCGGGTCCGCCATGGCCAAGCCCCTCCGACGTTCCAAGTCCTCCCTGAAAGGGCGATTCCTCCTCGACGGAGGATCCCTCACGGGAACCTTTTTTCATCGGACGGTGGTCCTGGTCTGCGAGCACAACGCGGAAGGCGCCTTCGGCTTGGTCCTCAACCGGCCCAGCGGAAGCCAACTCGACGACGTGTTGAACGTGGATGTGCCGCCGAGGCTTCAGGGAATGCCGATCTTCAACGGAGGACCGGTGCAACCGGCAGCGCTCAGCTATCTGGTCACCCACCCCGCCTTGAAAGGAGGAAACGTCCTCCCCAGGCTCGTCCTCGGACACGACCTCGAAGCCCTGCTCCGCCTGGCCGCCGAGCCCGCCGACGGGCTGCGTCTACGCACGTTTGCCGGTTACGCGGGCTGGGCGCCTGGGCAACTGGACGACGAGGTGGCCCGGAATTCCTGGATCACCCGCAAGGCGACACTGGATCTGATCTATCGGGAACCCGCCGAGTCGCTCTGGCGGGAGGTTCTCCGCCTCAGCCGAGACTGGCGCGACCGACTTCTTGGGGACTCACCGGATTCCATGTCCCGAAACTGATCCGTGAAACGGTCCCTGCTCTTCTTCGCCATGCCCAGCGAGGCGGCCCCATTTCTCCGCGAAATGCGGCGGCTCGGGCGCCAGGCGACATCGGCGTCCCTTCCCGATGCGGCCGCAGGGGGCAGGCGGTACCGCTCCGGTGATCTCGAGATCTGGGTCACCGGGATCGGCCACTCCAACGCCGTCGCCGTCGGAACCATGGCCCTCGACACCGTCCAACCGGAACGGGTGGTCACCGCCGGCGTGGGAGGGGCCCTGCGGCCGGGAATGAAGGTCGGCGATGTGATCCACGACGCCGAGGAACAAACCGGACTCGCCGGGCCCCTTTCCACCCTCGGCAGCCGCGCCGGACTGTGTGCCCTTTCACGGACCGTCGTCGTCACTGCGGCGCAGAAGTCGGCCCTGTTCCTGTCCGCCGGAGCGGACATCGTGGACATGGAATCCGGCGCGATACGGGAACTGTGCCGCCTCCGGTCGACCCCCTCCGCCACCGTCCGATCCGTCTCCGACCAGGCCGAAGCCGATCTCCCGTTGGACTTCAACCGCGTCTACACCGGCTCGATGAAGCTGTCGCCGGCACGGTTGGCCTGGGAAATCCTGCGGCGCCCGTCCGCCGTTCCAGGCCTGATCCGCTTGGGAAGCCATGCGGCCCTGGCCTCGGAACACCTCGCCAGCATCCTGGCCAAGGCACTCTGAACCGCTGAAGGGGAGCCTCGCGCCAAAGCGCGAAACCGCGAAGCGGCTCGAAGCAAAACGGACGCCTTGCTGAGGGAAGTGTGATCAACCGCCGAAGTTGCCGTATCGGCTCGCCCCCCGCTTGCCCTTGGCTCCTTGCGTTTTCGCATGAGCTCCCTCCTCTCTCCCGTTGGATGATTCCAGACCGAGGCAAAACCCGTCGGCCCGCGGAATCCGCGTGCCTCCCGACCGGGCTCTGTGGTTAGTTCCGGCGCACATTATGGGCTCGATCAAATTCGGCACCGACGGCTGGCGCGCGGTCATCGGCGAGGACTTCACCTTCGCCAACCTCGCCCGCGTGTCGCAGGCGACTGCGGACTACTGGAAAGCCAATCCGGTCGAGGGTGCCGATCCGAACAAGGTGGTGGTGGGATACGACCGCCGGTTCCTCTCGGACCAGTTTGCGGCCCGTGTGGCCGAAGTCCTCGCGGGGAACGGATTCATCGTCACCCTGACCGACCGTCCCACGCCGACGCCGAGTGTGTCGTTCGAGGTGAAGCGCCAGAAGGCCATCGGCGGAGTCATGCTCACCGCCAGCCACAACCCGCCTTCCTTCAACGGATTCAAGCTCAAGGCCTGGTACGGCGGCTCCGCCGAGCCCGCCATCTGCCAGGCGGTGGAGGCTCTTCTCGACGCCTCTCCCGTGAAGTCGACTCCGCTGGCCGCGGCCCGCAAAGCCGGCTCGGTGACGGTGAAGGACATCCGCAAGGCGCACTACGCCGCACTCAAGAAGCTCGTCGATTTCCCGAAGATCGCCGCTTCGAAGCTGAAGTTCGCCCATGAGGCGCTCTACGGGGTCGGCGCCGGATGTTTCGATGAACTTCTAAAGGGAACGACCTGCCGGGTCACCACCATCAACGCCGAGCACAATCCCGGCTTCGGCGGCATCAACCCCGAGCCCATCGCCCGGAACTACGTCAACTCGATCCCGTTCCTGAAGAAGCATCCGCACGACATCTGCCTGGTCACCGACGGCGACGCCGACCGGGTGGGCGGCCTGATGGGCAATGGCGATCCGCTGACCACCCATCAGATCATCTGCCTGCTTTTGGAGCACTACGTGAAGAACCGCGGAATGCGCGGCCGGGTCGTCAAGGCCCTCACCACCACCTCCATGGTGGATGTCATGTGCGCCAAGCTGGGTCTGGAACTCGTGGAGACCGGAGTCGGATTCAAATACATCGCTTCCGAGATCATCAAGGGGGGCGTCCTCCTGGGATTCGAGGAAAGCGGCGGGATCGGCTTCCCCGGCCACATCCCGGAACGCGACGGCATCGCGGCCGGCCTGGTCCTGCTGGAACTGCTGGCGATGGAGAAGAAACCCCTCAAGACCCTGCTGGCCCAATTGGAGAAGCAGTACGGAACCTTCCGCTACGCCCGGATCGACACCCATTTCCCTCTCGAGAAGCGGGCGGCCCTGATGGAGTACTGCAAGACCCGGCCTCCGGCGAAGCTCCTGAAGTCGCCGGTCACCGAAGTGAAGTCGTTCGACGGCGTCAAATTCATCGCCAAGGATTCCTCGTGGCTGATGCTCCGCGGCTCGGGAACCGAACCGATCCTGCGCATCTACGCCGAGGCCAAGTCCGACGCCGACGCGGCGGCCCTCCTGAAGCTGGGTGTGAAGATCACCAAGGAGGTCTGACAGAACCATCGGGAACGGGTTGGGGCCTCACGCCAAAACGCCAAGGCGCCAACGGGGAACAGGATCCGGGGCCGAAATGGCCGCCACCATCCCGGATGTCGGATTGGCAGCCTCGAAGCCCGGGATTCCGTTTCCCTTGCTTCGCGGCTTGGCGACTTGGCGTGAGGGTCCCTTCGGCATTGGGCCTCACGCCTTCCGCTCCTGGCATGGCCGGAGCGTGGTGCGGTCAGTAGGCGCCAGCGGCTCCGGAGTGGCCTTGGACGATCGCCACGCCGGAGCTGGTCCCGAGGCGGTTGGCTCCCGCCTCGATCATGGCCAAGGCGGTCGCCACGTCCCGGATCCCCCCACTGGCCTTCACCCCGATCTTGGGCCCGACGGCTTCGCGCATCAGGCGGATGTCTTCCACCGTGGCCCCGCCGCCCGAGAATCCGGTAGAGGTCTTCACGAACCGCGCACCGGCCTCGACGGCCAGGCTGCAACCGAGGCGCTTCTGCTCCAGGGATAGCAACGCGGTCTCCAGGATCACCTTCA
>CAIYXO010000103.1 GCA_903930165.1 uncultured Verrucomicrobiota bacterium
CTTCGTCCTCGACGAGCCGGGCGACGCTGGCGACGAGGGCGCTCTTGCCGCTGTTGCCCTTCTCGATGCCGGAGCCGTTCTCGCCGCCCTTGAGGGTGGCCTCGAGGGAATCCACCCGCAGCTTGCCCTTCTGCTTCTCGGCGCCGTGGCACTTGAAGCACGAGCGTTCGAACAGGGGCTTGATGTCCTTCTCGAACGTCACGCCCTTCTTGTCCGAGGCCGGCGGCAACTTGCTGGCGTCGAACTCGGCCACGGCGGGCAGGGCGGCGGCGATGGCGGCGGCGAGGATGAGGATGCGTTTCATGGGATGCTGGCCTGGACGATTTCTTGGTTGCCGAAAATGCGCCGGCAACGTGGTTTCGGACGCGACGCCGGTCAAAACGATTCAGGCATCATTGATCTCCCGGTTCCAAGGAACGGTTTCCGGGGTTTCACAGACCCGACATCGTCCTGTCACCTGCACTGGGGATTCCCTATGTCGACGGAGGAAAACGACCCCATGAATCCGACCACCGCCGTGCGGAACACCCAGACCCCGGCACCCGCCGCCGAAGCCCGCCAGGAGTCCCGCTACCGCCTCCGGCTCGCCCAGGAACCGGCGGACATCCGGGCCGCGCAACTGCTCCGCTTCATGGTGTTCAACCTGGAGCTCCGCGAGGGACTCGAGTCCAGCTACAACACCCTGCTCGACGCCGACCGCTTCGACCCGGTGTGCGACCATCTCCTGGTGGAGACCGCCGCCGGCGACGTCGTGGGCACCTACCGACTGCAGACCGGCACCGCCGCCGGACTGAACCACGGCTACTACTCCGAACAGGAGTTCGACTTCGCCCCCTTCGCCTCCATGCGCGCCGGCATGGTCGAACTCGGCCGGGCCTGCGTGCATGCGGACCATCGGAACTTCGCCGTGCTGAACCTCCTGTGGCGTGGCATCGCCGGCTATGCCCGCGAACGCGGCGCCCGATGGCTCATCGGATGCAGTTCGCTGACCAGCCAGGACCCCGCCGTCGGTGCCGCGGCCTACCACCAGCTCGCCAACCACCTGGTTCCCCTGGAACTGCGGACCCGGCCGACCGCCCCGTTCGTGTGCCCCATGGACACCGTCGCGCCGGTCCCGCCGACGATCCCTCGTCTGCTGTCCGGCTACCTCGCCGTCGGCGCGAGGATCTGCGGCGAACCCGCTCTCGACCGCGAGTTCAAGACGATCGACTTCCTCACCCTCATGGACCTCGACTCGCTCCCTCCGCGGGTCGGCGCCCGGTTCTTCGGGGAGTAGCGCACGCTCCGCCGGAGGGTTTCCCATCAACGGGATTCCCGGGCCTCGAGGAACTGCTTCAGCTCCGAGGCCATCGTCCCGCCGAAACCCGACACCTGCTCGATCTCCTGGATCGACGCGAGCCTCAGCCGCTGCACCGAGCCGAACCTCCGGAGCAACGCCTTCTTCCGCGATTCCCCGATGCCGGGGAACTCGTCCAGGATGCTCTCGCTGATCTTCTTCAGCCGCAGCTGGGCGTTGTAGGTGTTGGCGAAACGGTGGGCCTCGTCCCGCACCCGCTGGAGCAGCTTCACCGCCGCGCTGTCCAATCCCGGCCGCAGGGGAGCCTTCTCGCCCGGCAGATGGATCTCCTCGAACTCCTTCGCGAGACCGAGGATGGGAATGCGCGAAAGCCCCAGCTTCGCCAGCTCGGCGCAGGCGGCGTTGAGCTGCCCCTTGCCTCCGTCGATCAGGATCAAGTCCGGCAGCCGCGGGCCGCCCGGTGAACGCGGAACCCAGGGCGCTTCCAGCTCGGTGGAGGACGCGGCATCGGGATCCGGGAACTCCCCGTCCTCCTCGATGGCTTCTCCGGTCGCCGGTGGCCCGGCCGGAACCCGCGCCGCGGCATCGGTCATCGGACCCGCCTTCGCGCCGCGATGGGACCGGGAAACGTCGTCGATCGCCCGCTGCAACGCCTCCGGCGGGACTTCGCCCCCCTCGTCGGAATCGCGGACGCCACCACCGGCCGCACCGCGCACCTCTCCGAGCAGACGGCCGTAGCGTCGCCGGACCGTCTCCGCCATCGACGCGAAGTCGTCCTGGGCGGTGACGGTCTTCATGCGGAACCGCCGGTAGTTGGCGCGGTCCGGGCGTCCGTGCCAGAAGCTCACCATCGAGGACACGATGAAGGTGCCGCTGATGTTGGAGATGTCGAAGCCCTCGATGCGTGCGGGCGGCTCGGAGAGTCCGAGCACGCGTGCGAGTTCGCGCAGGTCCGATTCCGGGTTGATCGCCACCGGCAGCTTGTAGGGGATGCGTTCGAACTTCTCGGTCTTGAGGGTGGTGCGCTTGAGGTCCTCGAGCGCGTCGCGGAGCTGGGCGGCCTTCTCGAACTCGAGGTTCAGGGCGGCCTTCCGCATCTCGGCCTCCAGCTCGTGTCTCAGCTCCTCCGTCTGGCCCTGCAGGAACTCGATGCCGGCCTTCACCTGCTCGAGATACTGTTCCCGGGAGACGTTCCCGATGCAGGGCGCGGTGCAGTGCTGGAGGTTGCCGTACAGGCAGTGCTTGTAGTCGGACTCCCCGGGCGTGAGCGGACGGCATCCGCGCAGCTTGAATTTCCGCCGCATCAACGTGAGCGCGCGCCGGACGCTGCCGGAGTGGGCGAACGGACCGAAGTAGATGCAGCCGTCGTCCTTGCGCAGCCGGGTGAGGGTGAAGCGCGGGATCGGGTCCTGGAGGTTGACCTTGAGCAGGAGGAAGCGTTTGTCGTCCTTGAGGTCGATGTTGAAGCGCGGCTGGAAGTCCTTCACCAGCTTCGACTCCAGGAGCAGGGACTCCGGCTCGTTGCGGACCACGTGCCAGTCGAAGTCGTGGATGGCGTCGACGAGGGCGTTGAACTTCAGGTCCCAGCCCATGCGCCGGGACGGGTGGAAGTACTGGGAGACGCGTTTGCGGAGGTCGCGGGCCTTGCCGACGTAGATCACCGTGCCGAAGCGGTCCTTGTGCAGGTACACGCCGGGCCGGTGGGGCACTTGGGAAAGCTTGTTCCGGATGTGGTCGGAGATCGGCATGGGCCGGACGCGGAGCCTACGGGTGGCGTGGCTTTCCGCAAAGGCCGGCGGAGGCATTCATGATTCCCGATCTCCGATTCGTGATTTCCCGTGGCCGCGGCCGCCAGGCTGCGGATTGCCTCCATTCCCCGATTCCTGATCGCCACGGAAGGAATGGCCACGAAAAGACGCCCAGCCGCCAGGGCCTTCGCGATCTCCCGTAGCCGCGGCTGCCAAGCTGCGGATTTCCGCCATTCCCCGATTCCCATGGGGCATCGGGGCGCCCAACCGATCGAGGTGAGCCGAGCCGACAGGCCGTCGAACTCGTGGGGCCTTGTCCGCGGCTTGCGTGGGCGGCTTGGCCGGGGCATTTTGAACCCGTCGCTGCCCTCCTCCGCATCTCCCTCCACCATGAAGCGTTTCCTGCCCATCCTCGCGGTTCTCGTCCTTGTTCCCGTCCTGTCCGCCGCCGACAAGGACAAGAAGCCCGAGCCCAAGGCCAAGCCCTACCCCTTGGACAAGTGCCTTGTGACGGACGAGAAGTTCGAAGGCTCCGGCATGAAGCCCTACGAACTGGTGGTCGACGGCCAGACGGTGAAGCTCTGCTGCAAGAGCTGCCTCAAGGACTTCAACAAGGAGAAGGTCTCCTTCATGAAGAAGCTGAGCGAAGAGGCGGGGAAGAAGCCGAAGTCGAAGTGACTTGGGCGACGACGGTTGCCGCCCCGTGGTCCGAATGCCGGCCCCGCATCCCCAGCATCTCGCCACGCCCCGCGGCCACGTTGTCCCGCCGTTTTGTTTTCCTGTGACTCCGGACGCGTTTTTCCGATAGGGAAGACGTGATGTTCTCGAACGCCTCTGGTTCCGGGTGGGTCCGGGCCTTTCTTCGACTGGCCCTGCTTTGCGGTTCCGTCGCCGGATTCCAGGGCCAGGCGGCCGACCCGACGGTGGCCCGGCTCTGGAACGAGTCCCTGCTCGATGCCATCCGCATCGACGTCCCGAATCCGCCGGTCCACGCGCGGAACCTCTTCTCCCTGTCGGTGGCGATGTACGACGCCTGGGCGGCCTACGACCCCGTGGCGACGGGCTACGTCTACACCAACAAGCACACCGCACCGGACGTCGCCGCCGCCCGCCGCGCCGCCATCAGCCAGGCGGCCCATCGGCTCCTGAGGTCCCGTTTCGCGAACTCCCTGCGTGGGACGAACACCCTGCCGGCCCTGGATCGTCGCATGCAGGAACTCGGCTACCCGCTGGACACGACCTCGGAGGATCCGGAGACACCGGCCGGCCTGGGCAACCGGGTGTTCCAGCAGGTGAACGCGTTCTTCCTGTCGGATGGGTCCCGTGAGCTCCAACGGTATGCCGATCGGCCGCCGTCGGAGGGGGGGTATTCGCCGGTGAACGGCCTGTCGCTCCTCATCGGTGTGCCCGGCGCCTTGGCTTCCGACATCAGCCGCTGGCAACCCATGGCCATTACCGATGCCGTCACGCAGAACGGCATCCCGGCGGACTCGATCCAGAAGTTCATCGGTTCCCATTGGCGGGAAGTGCGGCCGTTTGCGCTGACGCGGGAGACGCCGAACGCGGTCTGGATCGATCCCGGTCCTCCTCCTCGCTTCGGGGAATCCACCGACGCCTTCGTCTCGAATGTGGTGGCGGTCCTCCGCGCGAGCCAAGAGTTGGGCATCGGGGACGGCGTCCGTGTCGACATCTCCCCCGGAGCCCGCGGGAACAACCCGCTGGGTTCCAATTCGGGGACCGGCCACCCGGTCAACCCCTTCACCGGCCTGCCCTACCCGCCGAACGTCGTCCTTCGCGGCGACTTCACCCGCATCCTCGCGGAGTACTGGGCCGACGGTCCGCACTCGGAGACGCCTCCGGGACATTGGAACGTCATCGCCAACGAGATGCGGGACCATCCGAACTTCCGGGCGCGCCTTGGCGGATCCGGGCCGGAGCTCGATCCCTTGGAGTGGGACGTGAAGATGTACCTGGCGCTGAACGGCGCCGTCCATGACGCCGCCTGTGCCGCCTGGACGCTCAAGCGGGAGTATGACGGCTGGCGTCCCATCACCGCGATCCGCTTCATGGGCGTGGTGGGCCAGCGGTCGGACCCCTCCGACGAGGCGACCTATTCCGAGCTGGGGCTTCCCTTGGTTCCGGGGCTGATCGAGCGGACGACCGCGGAAACCATTGCTCCGGGCGGACGCCACGCCGGCCTTCCATTGGCGAAGATCGTGGCCCTGACCTGGCCGGAGCCCACCACGAACCGTCCGACCGCCGCGATTCCGGTCCGATGGGGACCTGCCGACTTCTGGTGGCCCTATCAGGCGCGGAACTTCGTGACGCCGGCGTTTCCCGGATATGTCTCGGGGCACAGCACCTTCAGCCGGGCTGCGGCCGAGGTGTTGGCGGCGATGACGGGGACTCCGTTCTTCCCGGGAGGCCTCCACAGCGAGGTGTTCAGCCAGAACGCCTTCCTGCGGACCGATGTGGGGCCTTCCGAGACGGTGACGCTCCAATGGGCCACCTATTTCGATGCGGCCGACATGGCCGGCCAGTCGCGGATCTGGGGCGGAATCCATCCGCCGGCGGACGACTTCCCCGGCCGGATCGTCGGCGCGCAGGCGGGACGGAGGGCTTGGGCCAAGGCGTTGACTCTTTTTGGAACGGGGACCCGACAGACCTTTGCCGTACGGGCCGGGATCGAGAAGCGGGAACAGGTTCTCTATTTCCGAGTGGATGCCGTCCCCGGCGCGTTCTACCGCCTGGAGAAG
>CAIYXO010000104.1 GCA_903930165.1 uncultured Verrucomicrobiota bacterium
CACCCAGGCAATGATGTTCCCGGGAGACCAGCACCACGATGCGCTTCGGACCGGGCTCGGCCAGTCGCACGGACGCCCCCGCCGGCAACACGGAACGTGTCTCGGAAACCAGGGCCGAAGCGTCCACCGAACCGTCGAACTCGGTCCGCATGAAGAAGCGGCCGGCTTCGCGGTCGACGAACTCGTGGTTGCCCACGACGTTCGCCCCATGCCTGAGGAGCACCCCGCTGACGGCATGGACCAAGCCCCGCCGATCCGCGCATTCGACAAGGAGTACCGCCATGCTCAGTTGCGGCGTCCGCGACCTCCGCGGCGGCTGCGGCGGCGGAAACCGCCATCCCGATCATCCCGGCCACCACGTTCGCCCCGACCGCCCTCGCTGCGGCCGCCCTCGCTGCGGCCGCCGGCGGCCCGTGCGCCTTCGGCGCGGGGCTCCGGGGAACTTCCGGAATTCTGGCGAAGCCAGAGACGGCGCTCGATGTCGTCCATGGTGGACCAGTTGGACGGCTTTTCCGGCTCGGAGCGGACCACTTCGGCCTGCGTGCCGGTCTCCTCGGAATCCCAATCGGAGGAACCCTCCTCGAATCCAGCGGGCTCTTCGGCCTGCGGTGCCGGCACGGGAACGGGCGCGGGTGTCGGGCGGGCGGGACGATCCTCGCCGCGGCCGCGGCCCTCGGGCCGAGCCGGACGTTCCTCGCGCCGCTCGGGACGCTCGGCGCGTTCAGGGCGATCGGCCCGTTCGGGGCGCGGCGACCGCTCCGGCGCGCGTTCGGGAGCCCGTTCCGGGCGCTCGGTGCGTTCGGCACGCTCCGGACGATCGGCAACCCGCTCCTCGCGAGGGCCCCTGTCGTCTCGCGGACCACGGTCGGACCGCTCCGGACGGGCCTCGCGTTCGTCGCCGCGGCGTCCACGACGTTCCCCGCGGTCGCCGCGGTCGTTGCGGTCGCGTCCGCCACCGGCGGGCGCCGGGACGTTCTCGCCGGCGGTCGCATACAGGGCCGACAGGCGATGGGCGTGTTCGTCGTACGCCTTCTCGAAGATCTCGGCGGAAGCCTCGCGGCCGACGAGCGCGGGCGCGGTGAGGACCGTTGGCGGCTGGCCCGCCTCGGTGAGCAGGGCGGCGACCTCGACCTTGATCGAGTTGATGAGGAGGCATCCGCCGATCGTGGATCCGGGGCCTACCGGGGTCTCGAGACCCGGCACCTCGATCATGGCGTCACCGACCGGCGCGCCGGTGTCGAGGACGATGTCGGCGAAGTCCTGGAGCTTCCGTCCGTCGCGACGCTGGCTGCGGCTGGCCTCGCTGTGGGCCTTGGAGATGATGGCGACCACCTTCACGCCACGGCGCTTGAACTCCTCGGCCATCTCGATCGGCACGAGGTTGCAGCCGCTGGAGGACGCGATGAGGGCGGTGTCCTGCGCGGTGATGTCGTAGTTGCGAAGGATGCGTCCGGCGAGGCCGTGGACGTTCTCCAGGAACATCGCCTGGCGCTGTCCGTTCGCGCCGACGACGAGGTTGTGGAAGCTCAGGGAGAGCTCGACGATGGGGTTGAAGCCCGGGAACGAACCGTAACGCGGCCACATTTCCTCCACGAGGATGCGGCTGTGTCCGGAACCGAAGAGGTGCACCATCCGGCCCGCGAGAATCGTCTCGGAGAACAGCGCGGCGGCCTCGGCGATGGCGTCTTCCTGCGCGGCAACGGAGTCGACAAGGCCGCGGCAGAGGTCGAGGTAATCAGCGATCACGGTTGGGACCTTAGCAGGGTCGCCCTCCCGGTGGGGAATCCAAAGATTGGGGGAATCGACGGCTCCCTTCCCCTCCCTTGCCCGGTTGCTCCGGCCGAACACCGCCGGTTAACGTCCCTGCATGGACACCTCGCGTCGCGACCTACGGATCGCCGCGGGTCTTGCGGCCGCGACGTTCCTCATGTTGGCGGTTCAAGCCCTGCGGAACGGTCCTTCCAGGACGCCGTCCGAGGCGGTGCCTTCCCCGGATGCCAAGGCGGTAAACCCTGCCGCCGAGGGAATTGCAACGCGACGCCGGCTCGACGCCGCTGAAGTGGAACGCCAACTCGCAGGCATCCTCTCCGCGATCTCGGATCCTCAGACCCGGGCGCTTCAGGTCCGCCGGATCATCGAATCGGCCGATTTTTCCGACCCGTCGGTCGGCGCCCGGATCTGGGGATTCGTGATCCGAAACCTCCATCCGGATGAAGGCACATTGGATGCCTTGCAGTTGCTGGGACGCCAGTGGGTGGTCGCCGACCGGGCCGCGGCGTTGGGTTTCCTGGGCGATCCGGAACGGATTCCACCGGGTTTCGACCGGAGCATCGAAATCCAGAACCTGTTCGCCCTGAGAGGAGTCCTGATCGAATGGACCGAATGGGACCGGGGCGAGGCGCTCCACCTGGCCCGCACGCTCCCGTCTGCCTTTCTCCGGGAAGGGCTCCTGACCGAACTCTATCGACAGTGGGCCAGAAGCGACCCGGAGACCGCTTGGTTGGAGGTCCTGAAGGAGGACTTCGCCGAGGAGGTCCAGAGGCTCCGAACCGAGGTCTCCTTGATTCCGGTCATCAGTCGGAAGGATCCGAACCTCGCACTACGTCTGGCCCGAAGCCTGCCGACCGCGTTTTGGGAGACCCCGGAGTCCTTCTCCGCCACCGCCGGCCTGCATGAATGGGCCCGGGAGAATCCGGCCTGGGCGGCCCGCTACATCGAGGGAATGCCCGGGTTCGCCGGAGAGTCCATGCGGTCCTCCCTCGTCGGCGTTTGGTCCGAGAAGGATCCGGCCGCAGCCCTCGACTGGGCTCTCCGACTCAGGAATCTCGAAGGGCCGACCCAGGAGGCCTTTGAGGCCTTGGCGCGTCGTGATGTCGCCAGTGCACTGGATCGCTATTCAGGGGTCCCGGTGAACCTTCAGCAGACCTGGGCTCCGGTTTTGGCCCTGCAGTGGGCTTCGTCGGACCCGGCTTCCGCATCGGCCTGGGCCCTTCGGCAAAGGGAGGCGGGACTGGGTTCCAACGCCCTGCTGCAGAGCCTGCCGGTGTGGGCTCAAGCGGATCCATCGGCCGCGGCCGAGTTCATCCGCGGGATCCTGCCCCAGGTCACGGAGCCTTCCGATCAACTGGCGCTGGCGCGGGCGTGGGTCGTCGCCGAACCGGGATTGTCGCTCGACCAACTCCGCTCCCTGGTGGCCCCCGAGAACCACGACGCCCTGTTTGCCGATGTGGTGAAGAACGGAGTCACGTCGGACCCCGACGGCGCCAGGGCCGCCCTGGAGCGAATCGTCGACCCCGGAACACGCCGGACGGCCACCTCCGGATTGGGCCTCCGCTGGGGCCAGCGGAACCCGTTGCAGGCCATGGAATGGGCTCAGACGCTGCCATCGCGCGTCGACCAGGAGTCCGCGATCCGATCGGTCTTCGAGGGATGGGCGACCCGACAACCCGAGGCGGCCGCCGCCCATGTTCCGAATCTGGAAGCCGCGCAGCGCGACCAGGCCCTGGTCGGCCTCGTGCAAGCGGTGATGAACCCGGCCCCGGCGGACGCCGCAAACCGCAGCCTTCAGGTGTCCGATCCCGCCATCCAGGCCCAGCTTCTCGAGTCGACGTTCCAGCGTTGGGGACGTTCCCATCCCGAGGCTGCCGCCGCCTGGCTCGATCAGGCCCGTTTGCCGGCGGAACTGGTCGGCCGTCTGAGGTCGCGGATCCGCTGACGGTCCACCGCGGCCTTTCCGTGGAACTTTTTCCGAACCAAACCGACCCGGGAGTCGTTTCAATCCGCGAGGAACGATGACTTGGCCGATTTCCATGACCGACGAGCAGGCGATGTGGCGTGTCCAGAACGAGGACGACCACGCGGCCTTCGCCCAGCTGGTCCAGCGTTGGGAAACGCCGATCCAGCGGCTCTGCGCGCGGATGACCGGGGACCTGCACAAGGCGGAGGACCTCGCCCAGGAGGCGTTCACGCGGGTCTTCCACAAGCGGCACGACTTCAATCCCACCGCCAAGTTCTCCACCTGGCTCTGGCGGATCGCCATCAACCTCTGCCACGACGAGCAGCGGAGGCGGATGCGGCGTCCGGAGCTTTCGATCGAATCCACGGGCAACGAGGAAGAGGACCGTCCGCAGATCGAGTTCGCCTCCGGTGACGGCGGCCCAGCCGAGGCGATGCAGGCCTTGGAACGTGCCGAACAGGTGCGCCGGGCCCTCATGAAGCTTCCCGAACACTACCGCGGAGTCGTCATCCTCCGGCACTACGAGAACCTGAAGTTCCAGGAGATCGCCGAGGTCCTCGGCATCCCCGAAGGCACGGTGAAGTCCCGGATGTTCGAGGGACTCTCCCGACTTGCCGTGCTGCTGCGCGACGTCCGCAACCCCGACTGACCACGTAGGGACCCTGTCTTCTCCCAGTTTTCCACCCGCCATGAACCATCCCACACCCGAATCCTGGATCACCTACCTCTACGACGAGGCCGGACCCGCGGAGCGTGCCGACCTGGAGGCCCACCTTCACGTCTGCACCCAGTGTCGCGAGCAGGTCGACCAGATGCGCAAGACGATGGGTCTTCTCGACCTGGACACCGCGACCTTGGCGGTTCCCCGCCCCGAGCCGGGGTTCGGGCGGATTTGGCGTCCACGCCTGGCCTGGGCCGCGGCCGCCGCGGTCCTGCTCTGCGCGGGATTCCTCGCGGGCCGTGCCGGGAGGGTCTCCCGCGGACAATTGCGCGAAGAGCTGGCCGCCGTGGAGTCACGGATCCGGGACGAAACCCGCGAACGCCACACCCGGGACCTGGAGACGATCGCCGCCGCCACGGTGGCCGCCACCGGCCGGCAGAACGAGAAGGCCCTGAGGGAACTCCGGGACGAGTTCGTCGAGGCCCGCGCCCGCGACCAGCACCAGCTCCTCACGGTCCTCGACCGCATGGAGCTCCAGAGGGTGCAGGACTACCGGAACCTCTCGGGAGGACTGGTGCGCCTCGCCCGCGAGACGGGCAACGGATTCCGCCAGGCCGAGGACCAGTTCAACACCATCGCTTCCGTCGATTCCAATCCCGTTTCCCCTGCGATCTCCAACGAGAACAAGCCATGAAGAACACATCATCCCTCGCGGCCGTCGTCGGCGGCCTCGCCTTCATCACGCAACTGGCCTGGGCACAGGTCGAGCCTCCGGCCCCGGCGACGCCCGCGGACCCTGCCCTGCCGGCACTTCCCAGGCTTCCGGCCCCGCCGCCGGGCAGCGAGGCGAGGGTCCTGGACCTGACCATCACCGATCCCGGCGAGCCCGACGACAGGGAGGACGTGGTCATCGAGCAACGAGAGATCCGGAAGGCTCAGAAGTCCATGGATCGAGTCGGCGAGGACATCCGCCGCTCGGTGAACGAGGCGATGGCCAAGACCAAGACCGAGATCGCCCGGGCGCGGGCCGAGGTGGCGCGGGCCGACAAGCTGCGCACGATCCACCGGTCGAACGGACGGACCCTCGTCCTGGCCGCGCCAAACACCTCAACCGGGGCCCTGACCGAGGCCCATGAGGACCTCACCGTGATGGCCCGAATCTTCGGCAAGGCCGCCAGCAAGTCCGGCAAGAACCAGAGGGAGTTCGCGTTCCGGTTCGGCGAGGGCCGGGACCTCGACGGGATGTACCTCAACGGCCTCGGAGCCCTGTTCTTCGTGAGTGTCGACTGGCCGGTGAGCCAGCCTCCGAAGGCGGAACCCAAGAAGACGGCCAAGGAGGACGACACCGACGCGGTGTGGGAAAAGGAACGTCGCCGCCTTCGCAACGGCGCCAAGGAGGAGGAGTTCGACGTCGACATCGAACTGAAGGAGACCGACGAGGAGGAAAGCCGCTTCGACGAGACCCGCGTCCGTGAACTCAAGGAACGGCTCGTCGCCGCGTTCCGACATGCCGCGAACCTTCGCGGCCTGAAGGAATCGGAGGAGATCATCCTGGTGGTGCTGGGCCACGGACATCCCCGCGGCGGCACGGCGAAGGTCCGGACCGAACTCTTCGGCGGCGGTCCCGGAAGCGCCCTCATCCTCAGCGCCTTCGGCGTGGGCGAGGCGGGGGGCACCACGTTGACACTGCGGGCCCGGAAGTCCGATATCCTCAAGCTGGTGAAGAACAAGGCCTCGGACGAGGACTTCGCCAAGGCGATCCAGATCGACGACCGGGCCGGACTCCTCTCCGTCGGCGCCAGCGTCCGGGAGTTCTGAACCGAATCCCATCCAAGTGGAACAAAAGGGCCGTCCGGGATGCCGGACGGCCCTTTCTCATTCCGGCCCGGAGCCGTCCCGTCAGGCGGTCGGGAAGTTGCGCATCAACGCGACCAGGTCTTCGACCTTGGGGCTTTCGCCGGTGCGGACGTAGTGGCCGCTGGTGCTGACGCCGCAGAGCACGCTCGCCGCGTTGTCCAGGCCGAGCAGCTTGCCGAGGCAGAAGCCGCTGTTGAAGTGGTCGCCGGCGCCGGTGGTGATCTTGGGCTTCCGGCAGACCGGGCCTTCCACGACCGAGGCCACGCCGTTGGAGACCGCGAGGGCATAGGCGACCGGATGGACGACAAGCGTGTCCACCGCGACCCGCTTCTGGATCTCGATGCTCAGCGCGGCGAGGCCCTGCCAGTCCTTCGGCGAGGCGTCGAGGCCCAGCACCTTGGCGATCTCGTAGGCCTCCTTCTCGTTCAGGCCGAGGATCACGTCGAACTTCGTCTGGAACTTCGCGATGAGCTCGAGGGCTCGGGCGATGTCGGCCGGCGTGCGCTTCTCGGGATCGGCGAGGTCGAAGAAGATCTTCCGCCGCGGGCCGGAAAGGACCGGGAGGAACTCCTTCTGGAGGTTCTCCCAGATGTCGGACATGAAGGGCAGCATCGTCCAGTTGACGAACGCGACGAGGCTTGAAGAGGCGAACTTCGCGGCCAACTCGTCCTTGCCGTAGCGCTCGCAGAGGTTCTCCCAGTTGATCTGCTTCAGCGTGTAGTGCTTGCCGACCATCAGTTTGCCGTCCTCGAACTCGAGGGCGTCGGTGAGGCCGGGCTCGCAGATGGTGTGGACCTGGGCGCGCTGGGTGAAGGGGGTGAAAACCGCATGGGGATGCGGCCAGCCGAGGGAACCGACGTAGGTCACCTGGATGCCCATGCTGGCGAGGGCGTTGGCCATGATGGGGCCGTTGCCGCCGAGCTTGGTGATCACGTTGACCAACTCGATGTTCGTGCTGCGTCCCGCCGCGCCGGCAAGGCGTTCCGCGTACTTCGCGATGGTCGGGATGCGGTCGAAGTTCACCGCGTCGTACCGCTTGTCGACGACGTGGAGAATCTCGTCCACGAACCCGTCGAGACCGACGAAGGCGGTCAGCGATGGCACCGAGGCGGCGGCGGAAAGGCGGTCGGCGACGGAAGAGCGGAATTCTTGCGTGTTCTGCATGGTCGTTGACACCGGGATGACCCCCGGCTCGGCGCGGAATATGGCCATTGCCCGCCGCGGGTGAAGCGGGAAAAAGCCCACGGGCCAGAAAGCGGTCCGACCGGGATCAATCCCCCGCCACCAGGGTCCACATGCCCTTCGGCGCGTTGGTGCTGCCGCCTCCGACGGTCTCCTCGATCCGGTGGATCGCGACGTGGCCGTCGTGGAAGAGGTAGTTGAAGCGCCCCTTGTGCAGCCCGTAGGCCGCCTTGCCATAGCTGTACTGCACGGCGCCGATCTGGAAGCAGTCGCCGTTGAAGCCGGACGGGTTCCCCGCCCCCTCGGTCGGACCGACGCTGAAGGACGGCCAGTCGTTGCCGCAGATGTTCCGGCCGTTGGGCTGCTCGACCAGGAGGAGCGTGTCGGAGGGCGCCGAGACGAGGTCCGCCTTGTAGCCCGGCGGATCCCACGGAGGAACGGCCCCGGACCTGCCGGTGACGTAGACGCCCACCCCGTGGAAGGGTGTGGGCAGCGGGCCTTCCGAGATGAGGTTGGCGCCGTTCATCGAGTAGGTCCTGCGCTGACCGAACTGCGACCAGGGAATGGTGATGCGGTTCCGATCCGCCGGACACTGGAGGATGCGGGGACAGTTTTCCGCCGCGGTGACGCCCACCAGGAGGTCCGCCTCGCTCGCCTTGCCCCCGATGCCGCGGTGGATGTAGTCGTCCCAGGTCAACTGGTACTGGTAGTCGCCGGTCCGGAACGCCGCCGGAGGAAGGCGGTCCCCCTGGTCGTTCTGGAACAGCTGGAACCCCACTCCCAGCTGCTTCATCTGGGAAGTGCACTGGAGGCGCTGGGCCCGGGCCTTGGCACCGCTGAGTGCCGGGAGGAGCATCGAGGCCAGGATGGCGA
>CAIYXO010000105.1 GCA_903930165.1 uncultured Verrucomicrobiota bacterium
AAGGCCAACGCCTCGGCCTGGAACTCCGGCACGCCGCCCAGGGGCCATACGAGGCGGCCGCAGGTTTCCGTCGACACCACTCCGCCGACGGCGGTGGTGCTGGTGACGAGATCCGCCGCGAGCGAAGCCCGGAACCCGCCGGCAAGCGTCAGCCGCGGCGCCTGCCCTGCGGGTTCCTCCATGCGGAGCAGGGTGCCCGTGCACCCCTCGTTCCCGCGTCCCAGCAGCATCACGGTCAGGCCGCTTTGTCGGATCACCGCCATGTCCTCGCGGAGCGACACGGATCCGAGGGGAACGCCATCCAGGCGGAAGGCGCCGTCCACGAGGTCGATGTGGTTGGTCTGGTCGCCGAACGGGAGCCGCAGCGTGCCCTGGACGTTGGTCAGGAAGGGTGCCGACGTGCCCGGGAACACCAGACGTGCGGCGCACAGGGCCGCCTGGACTCCGGAACCGCCCGGCACCTCGAACCCGAAGCGTCGGAACCACATCTCGCCGCTCAGGATCAGCTCCGGGGTCGGCGTGTCGTACAGGTCCAGCCGCAGCGGGTTGTCCGGGTTGAGACGGATCTGGGTGCCCGACTCGGACACCGGGGCGGAGCCGCAGAGGTCCGGACCGAGATTCGTGGCGAAGAACATCTGCGGCAGCCGCAGGACGCCGTTGCTCAGGATCAGCGCGGAATGCCCGGGCTCGACGAGCCGCAGGGCGACCCGGGCGTCCGAGACGGACAGCTGGAAGAGTTCCGGGGTGATGCGGGACGGGTCCGCGGGAAGCGGAACAGAGCGGTCGCGGCGGAGGAGGGCGACTGTACCGCCCAGCCGCAGTTCGCCCTGGGGGCGTTCCAGGTTGAGCGACATCCCGGCGAGGGCCTCGAAGACGACGAGGTCGTCGGAGATCCGGTGGCGGGCGAGACCCGAGGCGACGCCGTCGAAGCGCAACTCAGGCACGCCGGGGAACCAACCCAGGGTGAGGTCCAGCGATTCCCCGCCGGAGAAGCGGCCGCGACCGTTGCCGAGGAAGCGGAATGGGACGTCGGGACCGCCGGCGGCCTGCACGGCGAGCCGCTCGAGGACGAGGTCGGCCCCGGGTCTCCAGCCGCCGAGCGAGGCGGCGAGAGCGAAGTTGAAGCGGTTGTCGAACGTGGCCTCCTCGATGGCGAGATACGCGCCTTGGAGCTGGGTGAAGGACACCCGGCCGCCGAACGAGGTGCGCCACGCACCGGTGGCGGTGTTGAACCGCACGAGTCCGGCCACGCGTTCCACGGCGAGGTCGCCCGGGAGCGGGAAGTCGAAGGCGACGGGACGGGACCGGACGTCGGCTGCCAGGACGTCGAGGAGCTGCCAAGTGGTCCGCAGGTGCTGGTTGGCAAGGCCGGAGGCCATGGTGTCCACGGCCGTGAAGTCCGCGGCCGCCTTCGTGGCGATTCCCTCGAGGGCGACCGCTGCCGACCGTTGCGCGATCCAGGCCGCCCTGCGGGCCTGGGCGATCTGTGTGATCCGCAGGGTCATCTGGGGGAAGATCTCCACCCGGAAACGTTCGATCTCCGAGGCGCCTCCGGACTTGGACGCCGGATCGGCTCCAGGGGATTGCGCGGTGGCGGAGACCGACTCCAGCTCGTGCGCCAGCTGGAGGGCCTCGCGGACCAGGCCCGGGGCGTCCTCTCCGCGCAGTTCCCGGAGGGCGGCCGGCAGGATGTCCGCGAAGCGGCGGAACTCGATGCGCTTGAGGCTGCGGATCGCGGACCGGATCGCGTCGCGCCGGGCGGTGGAGGTCCGGGGATCCTGGTCGATGCGCAGGAACGCGTCGGGAACCTTCACACGGATCTCCTTGAGGCGTCGGATCGTCACACGGGCCAGCCAGGCCGCCTGGAAGTCGCGGTCGTACTGCGATGAGGTGGGTTCCAGGCGGTTGGCGAGGCGTCCGTAGCCCTCGGTGATCGCATCCAATGTCCCGGAGTAGTCGCCTGCAATCAGGCTGTCGTACGCGGCCCGGTCCGCTGGCGAGGTCCCGAGACCGGAGACGTTGGTCGTCACGCCGCAGTCGAGGGTGAGGATCCGGCCCGCCCAGACGCCGCCGCTCGCCTGCTGGAAGCCGTGGGCTTGGTGGATCCGCAGGGCGGCCTGGAGGACCAGTTCCTCGTGGAAACCGGGCCGGTACCGGGTGCTGTTCTTCGTCTCGCAGTAGTCGGCGACGGCCCGGTTCCGGAACGCCCGTGACAGCTCTCCGGCGGGGATCGTGGTATCCACTGCGGAAGGGATGCCGGACATCTGGATCGTGGAGTCGACCACAAGAAGCGTCGCGAGACCGTTGGTGAGCTGCTGGTACGAGAGACCTTCGAGCTTGGCGTTGTCCGAGGCGCGACCGTCGGGCCCGAGGCCGTGTCGGGCGAGGAGGGTCGCGCGGATCCCGAGCAGGGCGTGCGACACGACCGTTTCCGGGATGGGTTCG
>CAIYXO010000106.1 GCA_903930165.1 uncultured Verrucomicrobiota bacterium
ACACCACCTCCGGGGACAGCGTGTCGGAACCGGGCGGCGTTGCCGGTTCGACGACGAACTCCCGGAACTCGGCGCCGGTCCCTCGGAACGCCGCGAGCCCCACGCCCGTTCCGGTCAGGACGTTCTCCTGCCGGTCGAAGACCGTCTCGCCGTTGACGCGACACAGGAGGCGGCCGTGCTCCGTCCGGACCTCGAGGCGGTTCCATTCGCCAGGGCGGTAGGCGGGGGACGGGACCGTGCCCAGGATCCGCCACGAGTTGACGTCCGGCCCGTCGAAGGCGGTGAGCCGCAGGTTGCCGCCGGTGGGATAGAATCCGAAGTGGCGTCCGTTGCCGTCGTCGCCGAAGACCAGGCCCGCGGCCCCGGAATCATCCGACAGGCGGACCGTCGCCCGAAGCCGGAAGCCCGGCCCCGGTGCGGGAGTCCTTGAGAGCAGATAGGTTCGGCCGCCGAAGCCGGATCCGGCGCCGCCCACCACGATCCGGCCGCTTCGTTGGCGCCAAGAGGCACCGAGGTATGGCGTCCAGCGATCCGGATCGGGCTCGCCGAGGCGGAGCCAACGGTCGAAGGCGATCGGACTCGGGTTCTCCAGCAGGGGGCGCAGCCGGTTGACCGGGATGGCGAAGCCAAGGTTGCGGGTGAGCAGGGACTTGGCGTTGAGGATGCCCTGGACCTTGCCGGAGCGGTCGAGTACGGGTCCGCCGCTGTTTCCGGGTTCGATGGGGATGGCGAGCTGGAGAAGGGGTTGTCCCTCGAGTTCCCGCCGGCCGGAAAGAACCCCTTCCACCACGCTGTATTCAAGTCCTAGCGGATTGCCCAAGGCCACGAGCGGGGCGCCCTGCGGCAGGAGGTCGCTGTCGCCGAGCGGCAGCTTTGGGAGGTCGGATCGGTCGATACGCAGGACCGCGAGGTCGTGTTCGCGGTCCCAGGAGTGGACGGCCACGACGATCGCCTCGGTCCCGTCCGGGAAGCGGACCTCCAGCGGTCGGCCTTCGCCGATCACGTGGAGGCAGGTCGCCACGAGGCCGTTGGTGCCGACCACGAATCCCGTTCCCACGCCTTCGTCAGGGCCGTCGCGTCCGCGGGTGCGGATGCGGAGGACCGATCCGCGGGCGCGGGCGGCGAGGTCCTGGGCACCCAGCGAGCCGGACGACGGCTTCGAGGCTTCCTTCCGCGACGAAGGAGGGGACTGCCGGTTCGTCCGTTCCCGCGGCGACTGTGCGGCCAGGTGTCCGGCGAGGACCGCGGTCGCGAGGGCGAGGAACGGGATGCGTCGCACGGCCGGATCGTAGCGTGATTCGCCGGCCACGCGAGCCGAGGTTCAGCGGCCAAGGAACCGCGCGAAGCCGCCACCCAGCAGCTCGGCCGCGTCGCGTCGGATCTCGTCGTCCGTCACATCCCATCCCGAAGCCGCGGCCAGCTCGTATTTCCGTGCGAGGCAGTCGGCGATGATCGACCGGGAATGGCTCCACTTGTAGAGCAGTTGGTCGAGCACCCGCGCGTCCGAATGCTGGGGCGTGAAGGAGGTGCCGAGCAGTTCCAGTCGCAGGGTCGTGATCTCCGAGATGAGCTGCGGGGTGTTGGTGAACCACCAGCAGCCGAATGGGTGGAGGTTCCGGAACTTGCGGGCGAGGACGACGAGTTCGTGCTGGTTCTCGCGAGCGAGGCAGGTGACCAGGAAGCGGTTGTCGGGATGTTCCGCACAGAGCCGCTGCAGGGAGGAGAGGTCGGCCAGGCCCACTCCGTCCCCGGCCATCCTCAACGCCGGGTTCACGGCCCGCTTCACGCCCATCATCATCGCGAAGGCCTGTCCGTGTTC
>CAIYXO010000107.1 GCA_903930165.1 uncultured Verrucomicrobiota bacterium
CGCGCTTTGGGAATGCGACACGGATTCACACGGATCCCAACCAAGCGTGGAGACAGGACCTCATTGATTGGCAGCCGTTTGCCTCACTTCTCCCCGCTGAAAACTGAAAACTCCCGACATCCGGCTCCGCGTGCCAATCCCTCCCGCATCGTCCCGGCCTCGGAAAGCGGCAGCGGACTGCCGCACTCCACGACCTCGCGGCACCTCCACGGACGCCTTGGAACCCCGCTCCGTGGGGTCGGGGAAGAGGTGGCACCGGGTGGGTCGCGCCAGCGTCATGGAGTGCGCGAGTCCGCTCGCGCGTTCGGGGTGCGACACGGATTCACACGGATCCCAAGGATGCGTGGAGACGGGACCTCATTGATGGGCAGCACTTCTCCCCGCTGAAAACTTGAAACTGAAAACTGAAAACTCCGGACATCCGGCTCCGAGCCTCAGAAGTAGGTGGTCGTCCGCTCGTACAGCCAGGTGGCGTCCTGCGAATCCAAGCGGAAGTCGGACCGCGGACGCTGCTGGCCGTAGGTCAGGATGGACGGAGACCTCCA
Organism: uncultured Verrucomicrobiota bacterium; assembly: GCA_903930165.1. GTDB lineage: Bacteria > Verrucomicrobiota > Verrucomicrobiia > Limisphaerales > UBA9464 > SXXZ01. The sequence goes on from CAIYXO010000107.1 coordinate 546, forward strand.
GCGCTTGATCTCCGAATGGCCGTCCGCGAAGGAGAGGCCGCCCGCGCTGTTGTGGTAGGAGGCCGGGTAGTCGACGAAACCGGTACGCGATTCGTGGACGAACCACCCGTCGTTGATCGAGGCGGGATTCTCGTCGATCGTGACCCACGTCATCGAAGGCCCGAGCGCGAAGTCGCTCTGCTTCTTGTACGAACGTCCGCTGGTGCGTTCCTGGCCGGGCAACGGATTCATGAAGCAGCTCATCGCGAGGCTGCGGACCTTCGGGATACCGCCGCCGGCGCCGAAGGGACTCCGGGTGGTGGCACGGTCCGCCGGACACTTGTACACCCCCAGCGAATTGACGTAGCGGTAGAGCAGGGAGTCCATGATCAGGATGGTGTTCGTCCAGCTCGGGCCCTCATGCATGGTGCCCATGCACCACTGGTTCATCGGATAGATCTTTCCGGGGCTGTGCGTCGAGACCAGCCCGCCCAGTCCCGAGGAAAGGCAGACCTCGTCGCGGTTGTCGCCCGAGTAGAGCGTCCACCCGAGCATGAGCTGCTTGCCGTTGCTCATGCACAGGATGCCCTGCGCCTTGCTCTTGGCCTTGCCCAACGCCGGCAGGAGCATGCCGGCCAGGATCGCGATGATCGCGATGACCACCAGCAGCTCGATGAGGGTGAATCCCTGCCGTGAGCGGAGCGGGCGACAGCTTTTCGGTAACATCCATCCATCCTCCGTCCCGCGTCCGCGATCCATCAAGGGGCCCCGGGTATCATCGAGGTTAAGAATGTCTGCCGGGAGGAAGTCTGCGTTGTGGAAGTGGGTTGAAGGGAGGAGTCGCTGAAGGGTTGAAGGGAACTACCCGGTAATCTGCGGCCCTCGGCGTAATCTGCGGATGGGTCTCGGGGAACACGGTGGGCTTCCAACCAATCGTGAAGATCGCATCGAATCTGACCTTCATGTGGGTGGAACGGGCTACCAGCCCGTCACGGCCGGCAACCTGCCGGCCGCTTCTGGTTTCCGCCTTCTGGGAACCCTTCGGACCCAACCCAGCGAGCCGGAATGGACGCACCACCCGATGACTCGCGCGAGCGTCGTGGAGTGCGCGAGTCCGCTCGCGCTTTCGGGGTGCGACACGGATTCACACGGATTCCACGGATCCCAAGGAAGCATGGGGACAGGACTCCATTGATGGGCATGTCACCCGCTGAAAACTTGAAACTGAAAACTGAAAACTCCGGACATCCGGCCCCACATGCCAATCCCTGGGCATCGTCCCGGCCCCGGAGTGCGGCACCAGTAGGGGCACTCCGGCTTCACACACGCTCCAGCTTCACCGGATAGGTGCGGCCGGAGGCGAACTGCGCCACGTACAGGCTGCCGTCGCCGTCCACCACGGCGTCGTGCGGATGACGGAACACCTCGCCTTCATGCGCCATCGGTCGCAACCGGCCGTCGTCGCCGTACTCCGGCGCCGTCCCGCCGACGTTCGAGACGACCCGCAGGTTCCGGTCGAGCACGGACACGAACCCGCGGCAGTCCCGGTCCTTCGGCCAGTTGTCTCCCAGATGGGCCACCACGAAATGGTCGCCCGCACGACGGATCTGACGCGGATTGCCACCCGGCAGATCCACTTGGCCCAGCTTCCGCCCAGTCCGGTCCAACCGCAGAAGATGCTGCTGGTCGCTCATCGCGATCAGCAGCGAACCGTCCGATGCCCCCGCCGTGTCGAACATCCCGCCATGCGGTCCCCAGTGGACGATCCCGCCCTCCGCTCCGCCGAAGACCTTCCGCATCGAGCCCTCCGCGGAGTACTCCACGATGTGGTCGCGGCCGTAGCCGTCGAGCACGTAGAAGGTCCCGTCCGGCGCATGGAGCGTCCAGGACGGCCGATACTCGTCCTCCTTCGGATACTTGCCCGAGTTCTCGGGCCAACCCCAGTCGTTCAGGATCTCCCCCGAGGTCGTCGCCTTGAAGACCCGATGCCGGTCCAGGTCGGTGAGATAGAGCACCTCGCGTCCCTGCTCGATCACGAGCGACATCCCATGGGCTCCTGGAAACTGCGTGCCCCACTTGTGCACGAGCCGTCCGCGCCGGTCGTACACGACCACGTTGTTGCGCACCTCGTTGGTGAAGAGCAACACGTTGCCCTCGCGGTCGACGGCGAGTCCGTGGCCGTCGTTCACCGGGGTGGAATCTCCGAGCCAGCCCCAGCCGGGAACGACGCGGTACCGGAAGTCTCCCTGGCCCAACAAGGCGGGGGAGCCCGGCAGGATCACGGGCGCCGCGACCGCTTCTCCCGAAGCCCAGGAGGCCGCGACCAGCGTGGAACCCTTCAGCAGGAACGTGCGACGGGAGTGGGGGGCCATGACGCCGGCAGGATGGCCGACGACGACGGATTGGGAACGTCGGAACTCCACGGGCTTGCCCGACACGCTGACCAAAGCAGGATCGCCCCATGGTCTCCGGCCGAATCCTTGTCCCGACGCTCTTCCTCGCCGCCATGACGGCCCTGGCGGAACCGGAGCCGCGGCGGACGGTGGTCTACGAGTCCGGTTCGGGCGGCCGCCATACCTACAGGATCCCGTCCCTGGTGCGGACCCCACGCGGCGTCCTGCTCGCCTTCGCGGAGGGCCGGAGGAACGGCGAGGGCGACGCCGGGGACATCGACCTGCTGCTGCGCCGCAGCACGGACGACGGTCGTACCTGGACTCCGATCCAGACCGTCTGGGACGACGGATCCAACACCTGTGGGAATCCCTGTCCGGTGGTCGATCCTGTATCCGGAACGGTGTTCCTGCTGATGACCTGGAACCTCGGCCAGGACCACGAGCCCCAGATCATCGCCGGGAAGAGCCGCGACACGCGCCGCATCATCGTCAGCCATTCGATCGACGACGGAGCGCGTTGGTCGCCGCCGCGGGAGATCACGGCATCGGTGAAGGCGACGAACTGGACCTGGTACGCCACGGGACCCGGGGCCGGCATCCGGCTGACACGCGGCGCACATCCGGGCCGGCTGGTGATCCCGTGCGACCACATCGAGGCGGGGACCCGCAGGTACCTCTCGCACGTGATCTACTCCGACGACCGCGGACACACCTGGCGGCTGGGCGGCTCGACGCCGGAGGACCAGGTCAACGAGTGTGAGGTGGCGGAGCTCGCGGACGGACGGCTGCTGCTGAACACCCGCAACTACGATCCGCAGCGGAAGACGCGGCAGCAGGCGGTCAGCGTCGACGGCGGGGAATCGTGGATCGACCAACGCCATGTGCCGGAGCAGGCGGATCCGATCTGCCAGGCGAGCCTTCGGCGGCATTCGTGGCCGAAGGACGGTCGACCGGGACTCCTGCTGTTCACCAATCCCGCTTCGATCCGCCGGGAGCGGCTGACCCTGCGGGCGAGCCTCGATGACGGCGCCACCTGGCCGGTCGCGCGGCTGCTGGATGCGCGACCTTCGGCCTACTC
>CAIYXO010000108.1 GCA_903930165.1 uncultured Verrucomicrobiota bacterium
CCGGTCGGGCGCGCCGAGAACCTTTCCCGGCAGGCCGCATGGCGGAGCGAGAGCCCCTTCGCCGTCCGGGCCTTCCAGTCGGACATCGGCCCGGTCCATCGCCTCGCCTGGAACCGCGCCCAGACCGCCTTGATCGGCCGCACCCAGGATCGCCGGGCCGCCATCTGGGACGTGGAGAACGAGTCCCGCTGGCAGCCAGGCGTCCCCCTCGAGATGGAGAACGCCGTGTGGGCCAACGAGGCGGGATGGTTCGTGTCGGTGGCCCAGGGCACCTTGCGGCGGACCGACTATCCTTCGGGCCGCACGCTTTCCCACGCCTCGTGTTCGCACCGGACTCCGGTCCTGGCGGTGAGCCGTGACGACCGATGGATCGCCGTCGGCGGGGAGGCCCCCTGTCTTTGGGAGGTGGCCACCGGCAACCGGAAACCCCTGCCGTCGGCCGCCGGCACTCCACGTCTGCTGGAATTCAGCGGTGACGGCCGAAGCGTCCTGGTGTGTACCGCCGACAAGGTGGGCGTCTGCAACGTGGATTCCCCGGAGAAGTTCCTCTTTCCTCCGGTTGCCTGCCTGCCGCCGACCACCCCGGGATTCCTCGGCAACGACGCCTTCTACACGCGCGTGGTCGACGGGGTGGTGTCGGTCATGGACCGAAGCACGGGTCGGCAGACGGAAAGCTACACCAACGCCCTGCCGAGCGAGAGCACGCCGCTCTTCGGCAGCCCGGACGGACGTTTCATCGCCACCAGCATGGCCCCGGTCATCGGCCGCCCGACCGGATACACCCGCTTTCCCGAGCACTCCAACCGCATCGAACAGGCGGACTTCAGCCGCGACAGCGCTTGGTTGGCCACCGCCTGCTACGACAGCGTGGTGCGCCTGGTGCCCTTGCCGGGGGGCGCGCCGGTCCAGAAGGTCGGCTGGCATCATGAGGGGGCGATGGGAGTCGCGATCGCCCCGGACAACCGTCACGTCGCCACGTCGCAGTCGGGCGGCAACCTGATCCGCGTCTGGCGGCTGGGAAGTCCTCCCCAACCGCGTCGGATCCCCGTCGCGGGCGACACCGGTTTCCGGCTTTCCGGTGACGGTCGCCTGGTAGTGGCCTCCGGGATCACCATGGCCTACACGCGCCTGGAGAAAACCAGGGTCCATGCGGTGGACACCGGCGAGCCGGTTGGACCGGAGATCTTCCCGGGCGGGGCCATCATGAACGCGGCGTTCGCTCCGGATGCCTCGTGGGTGGCCCTGATCTGCAGCGGGCTGACCCACCGGGCCGACGAGGTCTTCGCCCGGGACGGCGGCTCCGGGAATCTCCAGTTCTGGGACTTCCGTGCCGGCCGACGCCTCGGCGAGCCGGTGGTGCTGCCCGCGGAACCGCGTGGACTGGCCGTGCATCCGTCCGGTCGCTGGGTCGCCTGCTACACCGCGAAGAGGGAGCTGCTGGAGGTCGACGTGACCACCCGTGCGATCCGGGTGCTGCACGCCACCGATCGGAGCCACTACTCCTCGGACGTCTACTCCAACGGCGACTGCCGCTACAGTCCCGACGGGCGCTTCCTCGTGGGCTGGGCCATGCGCGCGGTGCCTGTCCTGTGGGACCGCCAACTGGAGAAGCTCCTGCCCGCGCAACCCGCCGGACCCAGCCAGGTCACGGACGTCGACTTCCACGGCGGGATCCTTTCCATGGCCTCCATACAGTCCCGCATGGAATTCCTTTCGTTGCCGGATGCACGTCCCGCCCGACCGCCCCTGGAGGACAGCGACTGGGTGTTCCTGGGCCGCTTCAGTCCCGAGGGCGATTTGTACCTGAGCGGCGGACGGGCCAAGACGGCACGTGTCTGGAACTGGCGCGAGGCCACCACGAGATACCCCGCCCTCCGTCATGAGGAGGAGGTCTTCGCCGGAGCCTTCGTACCCGGCACCGAATGGCTGGTGACCGGCGGACTCGACCTAAAGATCCGGTTCTGGGATCGCCGGACCGGCTTGCCGCTGCGTTCCCCGCTGCGACCGGAAAGCCGCGTGCTGCAACTGGCGGCCACGCCGGATGGCCGGACGCTGATCTGCGGGAATTCCGGTGGTGACAGCCTGCTGCTCTACGACATGGCCACAACGCTGCCGAAGATGGAGTTGCCGGTCGCCGACGCCTTGCTGCTCGCGGAGATCGACGCCGCGGCGGAGATCCGGAATGGCGGATTGGATCCGCTCAATGCGGCCGCCTGGTTGCGACGGTGGCGGGAATTCCGGACCCGGCATCCCGATTGGCACCGCTGGGGGCCACGTGGGTAGGGCGAAGGCTCCCGCCCAGCGGATTTCCCGCTGCCATCGGATCGCCTCCGGCGGCACCAACGGAACGCTCGTCCTCCCGGAGACGTTTCCTGCCGAGGTGCCGTAAAAAAACCACGCAGACCGGTAAGGAGTCCATCCAGAGCGGTAAGAACGGGGCATATGGAGAACTGCCGTCCGTCTCGCCGCCTCGCTGGGCGCCCTGCCACCGGGCTGGAAGCCCTGGCATCGATTGCTTCCGCAGTCGCCAGGATTTCGGCCCTCAACCCGGTCTCCCGCCGTCTGGTCGCCCCCATTCTCCTCCTGGGCGTCGCCTTCCATGCCGCCGCCTCCCTGGTGAGCTACGACGGCTTCGGCTATTCCAGCGGATCCGCGCTCCATGGCGCCGCCGGCGGCAGCGGCTTCTCGGCCAACTGGATCGCCGAGTCCGGAGCCACGGTCGGCGGCACCAGCCTCACCTACGCCAACCTGCCCGCCGGCTCGGCCGGCTCGGCCGTCGTCAGCACCGCGTCCTACTCCGGTACCTACCGTACCTTCGCCAACCGGGCGGGTACCGACACGTGGGTGGGGTTCCTTCTCCGACGTGACGCCGCAGTGAATGGGGATGCCGGGGTGATGATCGGCTCGGGCAGCGGGAGCTTCTTCACGATTGCCGGCTCGGGTGGCGTCCGCATCGGCACCTCAGGCTTCCAATCGAGTCTCACCATCGGACTCGCCACCTTCGGTGCCTTCACGCTCAACGACCCCGTCGCCGGGAACCAGCAGACGGGAAGGACCCGTCTGATCCTCATGCACTTCGACTACTCCGACGCAAGCTCGGCGACCGTCCGGGTCTACCTCGACCCGGACCTGACCCAGCCGCTGGGATCGCCGAACCAGACCGTGAACTTCGTCCTGCCGACACTGGATCGCATTGCGTTCAGTGGCAGCGCGCCGTTCACCGTGGACGAAGTCCGCGTCGGCGATCTCTACCAGGACGTCATCGGCAACAACGACCCCGACGGCGACGGGCTGACCACCGAGCAGGAGGCGCTGCTCGGCACGAACCCGTTGTCGATCGACAGCGACGGCGACGGCTTCAACGACGCCACGGAGAACCTCAACGGTTCCAACCCGCTCTCCGCGGCCAGCATGCCCGGCACGACCCGGATTGAGCGCGTCCTCGGCTTTGGCACGGCCCGCGGCCTGGATCTCACGGGCGGATTCGTCCACGCGTTCAACGTGGGACCGGTTGGCGCCGCGGGACAGGCGGGGGATGCCACGTTCACGGCGGACGACGCGGCGGGCATCACGGTCCATGCGCCCAACAACCCCATCGCGGTCTGGAACAACCCGAACTTCGGTTCCACGGCCGCGGACAACGTGCTGGAGACCGTGTACCAGTCGATCCGCTGGGCCGACCATCTGGCGGCGACGCCGGAGGCCAAGACCCTGAGGGTGGACCTGGCGAATCTCCTGGTGGGCCGGCGCTACAAGCTGCAGCTGCTCTTCGGCGAGGCCGGCTCGACCGGGAGGCGTTTCGACGTGTCGGTGGGGGGAACCCGGATCGTGGACGACTTCGCCCCCTCCGTCGCCCAAGGCGCCGCCTACTGTGTGACGGCCGGTTCGGCGGTGGTGCATGAGTTCACGGCCACCGGAACCACCTTGGACATCGTCTTGGACGGAACCGACGTCGTCTCCGTCCCGTTCCTGAACCAGGACCCCTACCTCAACGGCGCGACGCTGGAGATCATCCCGCGGGCCCCGGTCGCGGTGGCCGAGACGATCGTCCGCCCCGACACGACCCGGGTGACGAAGGTGCTGCTCTCCTCCCTGCTGGCCAACGACAGCGACCCGGACGGCGATTCCGTGAGCATCACCGGGGTGGCCGACGCCCTGCCTGCCGGGGCGACGGTCGAGATCATCGGCAACTTCGTGGTGTACACCGCGTCGACCGCATCCGCCGGTTCGGGAAGCTTCACCTACACCCTGAGCGACGGTGCCCTCACCTCCACCGCCACGGTGACGGTGACGGACGATGGAGCCGGTCCGGGGACCTCGGTGCCGAACTCCGCCCGGCTGTCCACGGTGGGGGCCGACATGCACCTGCGCTTCCTCGGGGTGCCGGGACGGACCTACGGGGTCCAATACACCGCGAACACCACGCCGCCCTACACCTGGAACGAGTTTGGGAGCCCCGTGAGCCTGGTGGCCCCGGCCAGCGGCGTCTTGTCCCACATCGACGTCAACCCCGCGGATCCGGTGCGCCTGTACCGGGTCGTCCTCCGCCCATGAACCGCCCCACCGATTCCGCCGCCGCCCCTCCCCCGATCCCGAAGCACGACACTCTCCGCCTCCTGAAGATGCCCATGAAGACGTTTGTCCAAACCGCCTGCCTGATGGCCACCGCGCTGACCGCGACCGCGGCGATCGTGACCGAGAACTACAGCTACACCGTTGGCAGTCCCACCGGGAACATCCCCGACACGGGCCTCACGGCGATCTTCAGCCAGACCATCAGCGGCTCGCAGATCGAGACGCTGACGTCGGTGCGTGTGGGTCTGCACCTGACGGGAACGGCGAGCGGCGAGGGCTGGGCCGGGGACCTGTACGTGGCGTTGAACCGGGACCTGGGAAACCGGACGGCGATCCTGTTGAACCAGGTGGGCGTGACGGCCGGGAATGCGGCCGGTCACGGCTACGACGGGTGGAACATCACGCTGAGGGACGACGCGGCTGCGGACATCCACGGGGTGACGTTGTCGAGCGGTGTGTTGACGGGAACGCACCAGCCGGACGGACGGCTCAGTCCGACGGACACGGCCCGTGACGCGCAGTTGGCGGTGTTCAACGGGATGACGGGGAACGGGACGTGGTACCTGAACCTGGCGGACCTGAGCCGGGGCGGCACGATGGTCCTGAACAGCTGGAGCCTGGAGCTGGTGGGGAACGAGTTCACGGCCGTCCCGGAGCCCGGCGCCTGGGCCACTTTGGGTGGCGGGTTGCTGGTCGGCTTCGCCGTCTGGCGCCGCCGCCAGGTCGCGTAGCCGGGTCCAAGCCTCCGTGCCCAACTCCAATGCGGATCAATCCGTGAAATCCGTGTCCATCCGCGGCCCGGATCCTCACGGATTCCAAGACACCGCCAGGGCGTCGGGATCGGCCGCGGCTTGGATCCAGCGGAGCCGCTCGCGGACGGCCGCGGGATCGAAGAGGCCCGTCAGGTCCACGCGGAACGGTCCACGGCTTGTCCGCAAAACCACATGGTCCCACTGCGCGGCCAGGACCGCCTCCGGGAACCGTTCCAGGCACGCGCCCCGGACCGCTGCGCGCGTGTCCTGCGGCGCCTCACGCATCGCCGCCTCCACGGCGTGTTCCTCCACCGGCATGCGCATCGAGCCCGACGCCTCCAGCCCCGCATGCAAACCGTCCGCCGGGTCCAATAGCGAGTAGGCGAGGTCCAGGCTGCGCAGCCACGGATCTTCGTCGTCGATCCCTTCCTCCTCCTGGAAGGCCCGGATCAAGGCGCGCTTCGCCACCCAGTCCAGGCGGTCGGAACAGAGGCCCGGATCCGTGGCCAGGTCCGCGAGCACGGCTTCCCAGTCGCCCAGCACCTCCGCCCAGGCCGATCGTGACGGATCCACCCTCACACGCACCGCGTCGAGGTAGGCACGCTGGACTTCCAACGCCGTCGAAACGCCTCCGCCTTCCAGGGCCACCTCCCAGCGAAAGGACGGATCGCGCGAGATGGACCGGAACGCGGCCAGCGGATCGGCCAGCCGCGGCAGCCCGCGCACGAGTCCCGGATCGCGGACCAACGCCTCGAGCACCAACGCGGTGGACGCCACCTTCAACCGCGTCGCGAAGCCGGAGAGGTTCGAGTCCCCCAGGATCACATGGAACCGCCTCCAGCGCGTCGGATCCGCATGGGGCTCGTCCCGCGTGTTGATCAGCGGACGTTCCTGCATGGTGTCCACGCTCTGGCGGACCCGGAAGAAGTCCGCGCGCTGGCTCAGCTGGAATCCCGGTCCGACGAACCGGTCCTCGTCCTCGACGCCGAACTTCCCGGTGCCGCAGAAGACGGACCGCGTGACCAGGAACGCCTCGATGCCCGCGCACAGGTCGTCCCATGCGAGTGACCGCGGCAGGAGGTAGTTCTCGTGGCACCCGTAGCTGTGCCCGAGGTAGTCCGTGTTGTTCTTGTGGATCCGCACCGCGCGACCGCGTTCCGCGGCAAGACGCCGGGCGCCGTCCATCACCCAACGCTCGCCGGCGCGGTCGTGCGCCACCAGGTCCTCGGGCCCGGCGCATTCCGGCGTGCAGTACTCCGGATGCGCATGGTCGTTGTAGAATCGCCCGCCGTTGGTCAACGCCCGGTCGCTCTTGATCTCCGCGAAGGTCAGCGGCCGCTGCGCATCCTGCTCGAGGTATCCCGACTCGTCGGTGTCCTGGCGCAGCGCGTCCACCCGGAATCCCCGCGTGTCCTGGTGCGGATCCTCGCACCGGTAGTCCCAGCACATCCGGGCACCGCCGCACGCCGCCGCGCGGACCACCGCGATCGACTCCGCCACCACGTCCAACTCCTCGCCCGGCTCCGTGTCGCGCGTGATTCCGAACTCGGTCTCCAAACCGGCCAGGATGCGCACCTCGGTACTCATGGATGATGGGAGCAGGCGAGGGACGCGTGGCCGCGACCGGGTCCTTGGGACTTCAGCGGAAGAGTTCCTCGAAGAAACCCTTCATCGCCGACCAGGAACGCTTGTCGGCCTTCTCGTTGTAGGCCGCGCCCTTCGAGTTGTCGGTGCCTGCGGTCCAATGGGTGAAGCTGTGCACCGCGCCGCCGTAGGCCACCAGCTGCCAGTCGCACTTGGCGTCGCGCATCTCCTTCTCGAAGCCCGCCACCTCGGCCGCCGGCACGAACGGATCGTCCGCTCCATGCAACGCCAACACCTTGCCCCGGATCTTCGACGCATCCGCCGGGGTCGGGGAACCGAGTCCGCCGTGGAAGCTCACCACACCCGCCACACCGGCTCCGCTGCGCGCCAGCTCCAGCACCGTCGTGCCGCCGAAGCAGTAGCCGATGGCCGCGGTCTTCGAGGCATCGCAGGTTTCCAGCGTCTTCAGCTTCTCCAGGCCCGCGTTCACCCGGCCCCGCAGCATCGGACGGTCGTTCTTGTACTTGCCCGCGAGACCACCCGCCTCGCCGGGGTTGGCCGGACGCACGCCCTTGCCGTAGATGTCCGCCGCGAACGCCACGTAGCCCAGGCCCGCCAGCATCTCGCAGCGCTTCTTCTCGTAGTCCGTCAGGCCCATCCACTGGTGCACCACCAGGATTCCGGGACGCTTGCCCGCGACGGCGTCGTCCCAGGCCACGAATCCCTCCAGGACCGCGTCGCCATCCCGATACTCGACCGTCTCCGTCCGGATCGCTCCGGAAAGGGCCGTGGGCAGCAGCAGGCTAAGGAGGCTCCAGAATCGTTTCATGTCGCGAACCGATTAGCCGCGACCCGTCCGCGACGCAAGCGCCCCGCAGATCCTCCGTCCGCAGAAGGGCCGCCGTTCATCCGCAGATTTCGCAGAGTCCCGCAGATGTCCGACAACCAGGCCTTCCAGATCTGTGGACATCGGCGTCATCTGCGGATGCTCTCACTCCCCTTTTCGACCTTCATTGCCGGACCACCTGACCCTGTTCCGCAGACCCGGACACAGGCCCCCTTCTTCCACAGAGGTCGCAGATTACCGCAGATGTCCGAAAGATGAGCCCTCCGGATCTGCGGTAATCGGCGACATCTGCGGATGATCCCCCTCCACTCTTCTGCGGACGGGCCGGGATCAGCGGCACTGGGCCTCGTGCCGCAGCGCATGGTCGAGCAACACCAGCGCGGTCATCGCCTCCACCATCGGCACCGCACGGGGCAGCACACAGGGATCGTGACGGCCGCGGCCGCGCAGCGTGGTCTCCTGGTACTGCACATCCACGGTGTCCTGCAGATGCATCACCGTGGCCACCGGCTTGAAGGCCACGCGGAAGTGGATCGGCGCGCCGTTGGAGATGCCTCCCTGGATCCCGCCGGAACGGTTCGAGGTCGTCACCACCCTGCCGTCCACGTTGCGGAACGGGTCGTTGTGCTGGAGCCCGGTGAGCAGCACCCCATCGAAGCCCGAGCCCACCTCGAAACCCTTCGTCGCCGGCAGCGACAACATCGCCTTCGCCAGGTCCGCCTCGAGGCGGTCGAACACCGGATCGCCCCAGCCGACCGGGACGTTTCGCGCCACGCCGAGGACGATCCCGCCGACGCTGTCGCCCTCGCTCCGACGCTGCTCGATCAGCTCGATCATGGCCGGCGCCGCCGCGGCGTCGGGACACCGCAGGATGTTCGCCTCCACCTGCTCGGCCGTGAAGGCGTCCGCATCGACGGTCGCCTTGAGATGCTGCACCTGCGTCACGCAGGCCAGCACTTCCACGCCCCAACGGGACTTGAGGATCTTCTTGGCCAAGGCGCCGGCGGCGACGCGTCCGATCGTCTCACGCGCACTGGTCCGTCCGCCTCCCGGCCACGCGCGATGCCCGTACTTCGCGTGGTAGGTGTAGTCGGCGTGGCTCGGACGGAACTTCTCCGACATCTCGTTGTAGGCCTCCGAGCGGAAGTCCTCGTTCTTCACCCACATCGAGATCGGCGTGCCGGTGGTCAGTCCCTCGAACGTGCCCGACAGGATCTTCACCGTGTCCGTCTCCTTGCGCGGCGTGGTGATCGACGACTGGCCGGGCCGACGGCGGTCGAGATCCGGCTGGATGTCCGCCTCCGTGAGCGGCACGCGCGGCGGGCAGCCGTCGATGACGACGCCGACGCCGCCCCCGTGGGATTCGCCCCAGGTGGTGATGCGGAACAGGTGACCAAACGTGTTGCCCATGGACGGGCGGGACGATGCGGCCGGGCGCCCGACGGCGAAAGCGGAAAGGGGGTGTCCCTCGGGCATGCGGCTGCCCGTCGCCAGTGGGACCCGTTGACTTCCCGAGGCCGGTTCAACAGCGTCCAAACCCATGAAGATCCCCGCGGTGCGTACCAGCCGGCATGCTCGCGTCGTCATCCTGGGAGTCCTGCTCTTGGCGGGCCTGTTCTCGGGAGTCCACGCCTTCGCCTCCCGTCCTGACCTGGACCTGGACGCCGATGCCACGGCGGAGTTCCAGGGGGTCACCTTCGGAGCACCGCCCCCGTTCGGAGGCGGGATCTTCGCTTCCTTCCAGGCGATCACCACGCGGTATCCGACGAACGCCATCACCAGCCCCTTGTCCGTGGGAGCCGTCGTTGGACCCGACACGGGTTGGGGCGACAGCATCAGCGCGACCGGCCTGATCGGTCTGCGTTTCCAAGGACGCCGAGGCGTCCACTACGGCTGGACGGAGCTCACCAACCCGCTCTTCCAGGGCCGGCCCTCCTTCGTCTCCGGCGGCTGGCCCAGCCGCGTCTTCTACAATCCGGATCCCGGCCAACCCATTTCCGCCGGAGACACGACGATCCGGCTTCGGGCGGAAGTCGATCCGGGTACCGGGCAGTTCCGGCTGTTCATGAACTGCGATGCGGTCTCGTTCCCAAGCGGCCTGGCAATCCAGTCACGCCCCGCCTTGGGTGCCGGTACTTGGACCCAAGTGACCCGGATCTTCAACGGATTCACGGCAACGCTGCCCGTCGACTCCGCCTCGAAGCTGTTCCGTGTCGTCCAGTAGGGCCTGCTTTTGGCCATGGAGGCACGGAGGACACAGAGAGGGCTGCCTATTGTCCGTGGGTCCGAGGTCCGTCGCCTGTCGTCGTGGGTGACCGATCGATGCGAGGCTGGCCGTGACGCCGGCCGATGTTCTGACTGCGTCCCTCCACGGACAACCGGCCACGTGCGACGGGCATCCGAGAAAAAACCCTGCTTGCAGGTCGGGCCGTCCTCTCGTTAATTGGACCGCTCTGGAGCGGCGGGGTAGCCAAGTGGTAAGGCACGGCTCTGCAAAAGCTGCATTCGTCGGTTCGATTCCGACCCTCGCCTCCAACTGCAACTGGTTCAAAACCAGTTACTTCTGAAGAGCGCGGCCTCCAAACGGACACCGAAACGGACACCAGAAGGTCGATCCTCGCTAAAC
>CAIYXO010000109.1 GCA_903930165.1 uncultured Verrucomicrobiota bacterium
CGGTGATCCTCGACACGACCTTCCTGAGCCAACTCTGACGGGAACAGGCTGCCGGAAAGGTGGGCCCCGCCCGCCGGTTGCTCCGGGCGCGGCGGAATCAGCCGATCTTCACCACGGTGGTCAATTTGGCCGAGTTGGCTGTCCTGGTTCACAGCGAGTCGGACTTGGCCAGGTTCTTTGCCCAATTCCGTGTCCTGCCCCTTCACTTCGGTGCGGCGGTGGCAGCCGGCCAATTGGATCGTCGCCTCAGGAAGTCCGGGGACCGCCTTGGCGAGGCCGACACGCTGATCGCGGGTATTGCTCTCTACAACGGTCAGGTCAGTCGGGACGCCGCATTCGACCGTGTGCCGGGCCTCCGGCGCATCCCCCACGAAGTGGCCAGCCCGGACGAATCCTGAACGGCGACCGATCGGTTCCAAGAGCGGTCCAGGTCCGTCCTTTCACCGGCGTGACAATCGAGCCGGATGAAACGGCTCCTCCGGGTCCGTTGGAATCCGTGCAATCCGTGTCGAACCCATCCGGTGGGCAGCCCGCGGTCTTCCCGCCCAACCCCGCGCTTGCGCCGTTCCGGGTTTCCGTTAGACAGCGCGCCCCCGCATCCATGCAAGAGCGCTTCATCGGCCGCATCGCCGCCGAACTCCAGGTCCCCGACTCCAAGGTCGCCGCCACCGCACGCCTGCTCGCCGAGGGCGCCACGGTCCCCTTCATCGCCCGCTACCGGAAGGAGGCCACCGGCAGCCTCGACGAGGTCGCCATCACCGCCGTCCGCGACCGCATGGCCCAGCTCGTCGAACTCGAACAGCGGCGCGAGGCGGTCCTGAAGTCCCTCGCCGAACGCAACCTGCTCTCCGACGCCCTCAAGGTGTCCATCGGCGGCGCGGAAACCCTGGCGTCCCTCGAGGATCTCTATGCCCCGTACCGTCCCAAGCGCCGCACCCGGGCCACCATCGCGAAGGAGGCCGGGCTCGAACCCCTGGCCGACCTGATCTTCGGCGGACAGGACTCCGTCGATCCGCTGGCGGTCGCCGTGCCGTTCGTCGATCCCGCCAGGCAGGTGGCCGACCTCAACGCCGCACTGGCCGGCGCGCGCGACATCCTCGCCGAGCGCTTCAGCGACGACGCCACGGTGCGGGCCCGCCTTCGGGACCTGTACCGGGCCTCCGGCGTCGTCCGTTCGCGGGTGATCACCGGCAAGGAGGCCGAGGGGGCGAAGTTCAAGGACTACTTCGACTGGTCCGAGCCCGTCTCGAAGGTCCCCAGCCACCGCCTGCTCGCGATGCGACGCGGCGAGGAGGAAGGCTTCCTGTTCCTCCGCATCCAGCCGCCCGAGGACGACGCGATCGCCATCCTGACGGGGACGTTCGTTAAGGCCCGCAACACCCCGGCCGCCGAGCAGGTGCGGTTGGCCGCGGTGGACGCCTACAAGCGCCTGGTCGGGTTCGCCATCGAGGCGGAGCTGCGCATGGAGACGAAGAAGCGCGCCGACGAGGAGGCCATCCGGGTCTTCGCCGCCAACCTCCGGGAACTGCTGCTCGCCCCGGCCCTGGGCCAGCGCAACGTGCTCGCCCTCGATCCCGGCTTCCGCACCGGCTGCAAGACCGTGGTGCTCGACCGCCAGGGCCGGCTGCTGCACCACGACGTCCTCCATGTCACCGCCGCCGGAGCCGCCCAGGTGCGCGAGGCCGGCGAAGCGGTCCGGGCGTACGTCTCCCGGTTCTCGATCGAGGCCATCGCCATCGGCAACGGCACCGCGAGCCGCGAGACCGAGCAGTTCATCCGTTCCCTCAAGCTCCCGTCCTCGATCCCCGTCGTGATGGTCAACGAAAGCGGCGCGTCGATCTACTCGGCGAGCGAGGTCGCCCGCGAGGAGTTCCCCGACCACGACCTCACCGTGCGCGGCGCGGTCAGCATCGGCCGCCGGCTCATGGATCCGCTCGCCGAACTGGTGAAGCTGGATCCCAAGTCGATCGGCGTCGGCCAGTACCAGCACGACGTCGAGCCCTCGGCGCTGCAGCGCGGCCTCGACGACACCGTGGTGTCCTGCGTGAACCGCGTCGGAGTGGAGATCAACACCGCGAGCAAGCAGCTGTTGAGCTACGTGTCCGGCCTCGGACCTTCGTTGGCGGCGAACATCGTGGCCCACAGGAACGCCAACGGTCCGTTCCGCTCCCGCAGGGACCTGCTCCAGGTCGAACGGCTCGGCCCGAAGGCCTTCGAGCAGTGCGCCGGGTTCCTCCGCATCCGCGACGCCGCCAACCCGCTCGACCGCAGCGCCGTCCACCCCGAGCGCTATCCGCTGGTGGACGCCATCGCCCGCGACGTGGGCTGCTCCGTGGACGACCTCCTCCGCGACGCGAACCTCCGCGCCAAGGTGCGTCCCGAGAAGTACGTGAGCGAAGGCGTCGGGCTTCCAACGCTGAAGGACATCCTCGACGAGCTGGCCCGGCCGGGACGGGATCCGCGCGAGCAGTTCGAGGCCTTCTCGTTCCAGGAGGGCGTGGAGAAGATGGAGGACCTCAAGCCGGGCATGAAGCTGCCGGGCATCGTCACCAACGTGACCGCCTTCGGCGCCTTCGTGGACATCTGGGTGCACCAGGACGGCCTGGTTCACGTCAGCCAGCTCGCCGACCGGTTCGTCAAGGACCCCGCCGAGGTGGTGAAGGTCGGACAGAAGGTCCGCGTGACGGTCACCGAGGTGGACCTGCCGCGGAAGCGGATCGCTTTGTCGATGAAGGCGGCGCCCCAGATCGGTGCGCCGAAGGAGGCACGGAACTCGCCGGCGGGACCCCGCCCTGCCGGAGCGGGTCAGCGCCCGGGTGGCGCGCCGAGGCCCGCCTTCAATCCCGCCGCCGGCAGCTGGAACGCCCTGGCGG
Organism: uncultured Verrucomicrobiota bacterium; assembly: GCA_903930165.1. Lineage (GTDB taxonomy): Bacteria > Verrucomicrobiota > Verrucomicrobiia > Limisphaerales > UBA9464 > SXXZ01. Next base: position 2,874 of record CAIYXO010000109.1, read on the forward strand.
ACGCCTTCGACAAGGCCAAGACCAAAGACTGATCCGCATCCCCGTCGGAAGGGTTCCCGAGGGCATCCGCAGAGGACGCAGATGTCCGCAGATGCCTTCACAGCCACTCCGCGGAGGCCGCACGCGGTGGTGCGGAGGGAGCTGCTGGGGTACGGAGTCCCGGCTTCAGCC
>CAIYXO010000110.1 GCA_903930165.1 uncultured Verrucomicrobiota bacterium
CCGACCCGGCTCTTCGATTTCCAAGAACACGTTCTCGTTGGCGAAGTCGGCGCCGTTGGGCGCGTGCATGGTGAAGGTCCAGCGGCCTCCCACCCTGAAATCGCAAACCCTGAAGGTGTTGGTGAAGCCGGCCGGCCCCCACCACCTCGCCAACCGTTCCGGATCGGCGATTGCCGCGAAGACCCGACCCACCGCGGCGGGGATCTCACGCGATGTCCGGAAGGTTCCCGGCGTCGAAGAGGACATGGATTCGTTGGGATTGGACGGAGGTTCCATTCTGGATGACGGCGTGAGGCATGCCCTGTTCGCGGGTTCCGCGATTCCGGCCGGATGGATTGGAAACCGTTCGTAAGCCTTGCGCGGGCAACGCTCCCGAGTCTGCTTCGGCAAATCGGGCCGGGCGAGGCTGGCGACGTGATTCCCGCTCGCACAGAGTCCCGCGGAAGGCGGCGCCTTCTTCGTTCGCGGCCCTTTCGAATTCCCACGGCCGCCGACGCGGTCTAGAACATCCCGGTGAAGCCGCTTCTCCTCCTCGGATTCGCCCTCGCCGGCCCCACGCTGGCCGACGTCCAGCGGATCGCCCCCCACGTCTTCACTGTTCCCGACGGCTTCGAGATCCGCCGGGTCGCCGCGACCAACGTCGTCCACCGGCCGGTCAACGGCGCCGTCGACGAGGCCGGACGCCTCTACGTCACCGACTCCAGCGGCTCCACGGAGCCGCCCGCCGAACAGGCCAAGGACCCGCGCTGGCGTGTGATCCGGCTCGAGGACACCGACGGCGACGGCTCCTACGACCGCTCCGTGGTCTTCGCCGACCGGCTCCCCATGCTCCAGGGAATCCTCTGGCACTCGGGCAGCCTCTACATCGGCGGCTCACCCGCCATCTGGCGGCTCCAGGACACCGACGGCGACGGCCGCGCGGACGTCCGGAACGAATGGTGGAACGTCGGCCACCCGAGCACCCATTGCGGCAACGAGGTCCACGGTCCCTATGCGGGACCGGATGGTTTCATCTACTGGACGAAGGGCGCCTTCGAGCCGGTTTCGTGGACCGACGGCCATGGCGGCGCGAAGCGTCGCGACCGCGCCTCGCACATCTTCCGGGCGCGCCCCGACGGTTCCGGATTCGAGTCGGTGATGACCGGCGGCATGGACAATCCGGTGGACGTCGAGTTCAGCGACGAGGGCGAGGCCTTCTTCACCAGCACCTTCATCGACTTCTCCCAACCCGGTTGGCGCGACGGGATCGGCTTCGCCAGCTCGGGCGCCGTCTTTGGAAAGGAGAACTCCGTCCTCGACGACCGCGCCGTGCTCCGCGCCGGACCGGAGCTCGCCCACCCGTTCATCCAGATGGGCGCCGCCGCCCCGTCGGGCCTCGCCGCCTACCGCCACGCCGCCTTCGGCCCAGGATTCCAAGGCAACCTCTTCGCCTCGGCCTTCAATCTCCGGAAGATCTCGCGGATCGAACTCTCCCGGAGCGGCTCCGCCTTTGCCGGAAAGGAGTCGGACTTCGTCGTCTCCGACAACCTCGACTTCCACCCCACCGACGTGGTCGCCGACACCGACGGCTCCCTGCTCCTCCTCGACACCGGCGGGTGGTACAAGCTGTGTTGCCCCAGCTCCCAGCTGTGGAAGGCCGACGTCCTCGGCGGGATCTATCGCGTCCGTCGCCAAGGCGCCTCCCATGTCCGCGGATCCACGTCGGCGCAGCGGCCCGAATCGCCGCTGGCCCGGCTTCGCAGGCTGGGTGACCTCCGGGATCCTGCGGCCGTGGCCGTCGCCCGCGAGACGCTCCGGAACCCCGCAACGGTGGCCGATCCCTTCGCTCGGCGCATCGCCGTGACCGCCCTCGGACAGCTCGCCGACAAGACCGCGGTCGACGTCGTCCTCGGGGCCTTGGAAGGAGAGCCCGACGACGCCCTTGTCTCGGCCGGCTTCGTCGCGCTGACCCGCATCGGCGACGCCGACGCCCTGCGGGCGGCGCTTGGCCGAAAGGACCCGTCCGTCCGCCGCGTGGCCCTGGCCGCCCTCGACCAACTGTCGCCCTCCCCTGCCCAGCAACCGCTCCGGCCCGAGGAACTCCTCCCCCGCCTCACCGATCCCGACACCCGGGTCCGCCGGACCGCCCACTGGATCGCCAGCCGTCACGGCGACTGGTCGGAGCCGTTGGCGAAGTCCCTCGCTCCGGTCCTCCGCGGATCCACGGAGAGCGGGGTCTCCACGGAAGATCTCTCCCGCCTGCTGGTCCTCGTCTCGACGGCACCGGCCGGCCGTTCGCTGATCGCGGAGACGCTGGGGAACACTTCGGCGTCGACACCCCTGCGGCTCGCGTCGCTGGAAGCGATGCGTTCCGCACGCCCGAAGTCGCCGCCACCCGAGTGGGTCGGGGCCTTGACCCGGGTGCTGGAGCACTCCGGGTCCAAGTCCCTCCACGGGGCCGCCATCTCCGCCGCTTCGGCCATCGGTGCCGGGAAGGAACTGGCGGCTCCCCTGCTCCGCATCGGCCGCGATCCTTCCGCACCGCGCGAGGACCGGATCGCTGCCTTCGCCACGCTCCCCGCCGGTTGGAAGGCCGAGTCGGAGGACATCGTGTTCCTCGCCGGGGCCGTCACCGCACGGGCCCCCGGCGCCGCCGACGCCCTGGGTCGCACCGCCGTGTCCGAGGCCCAACTGGGGAAGGTTCTCGAGGCGGTGCGCGACGCCGGCCCGGTGGAGTTGCCACGCCTGCTTCCCGCCGTCGAACGCCTGGAGACGGAGGAGTCCGCCACGGCCTTCGTCCGAGCCCTCGCCACCTCCAAGGCCCGGGCTGCCATTCGCCCGGAGTCGCTCCGCGCCGCGGTCAAGAACCGGCCGGAGGCCGTGAAGGCCGAGGCCGAACGCCTGCTGGAGTCCCTCCGAACGGGCCGCGCCGCCGAACAGAAGCACCTCGCCACGCTGAAAGCCTCCTTGCCCGAAGGCGACATCCGGCGGGGACAGAACGTCTTCAACTCGGCGAAGGCGGCATGCATCCAGTGCCACCGCCTCGGCTACCAGGGCGGCGACGTCGGCCCCGACCTCACCGCGATCGGAACGGTCCGCAGCGCCGACGACCTCCTGGAAGCGGTCCTTTATCCCTCCGCAAGCTTCGTGCGCAGCTACGAACCCATGACCGTCGCCACGAAGGACGGCGAGGAACGCACCGGAATCGTGCGTCGCGACGACGAACGGGGCGTCGAGCTGGTGACCGGTCCCGGGACGTCACTCGACCTGCGGCGTGAGGACATCACGGAGATGCGTCCCTCCACCGTCTCGATCATGCCGGCCGGTTTGGAAGAGCAGCTGAGCCCGCAGGACCTCGCGGACCTCCTGGCGTTCCTGAAGAACACCAAGTGGGGCCGCAACTGAGGCCCGAAGGATTCGGGATTCCGGATCTGCGATTCCCGAGTATCCGGAAGTAGCCGCGGCTGCCCAGCTGCGGTCCGCGCTCCCGATCCGGAATCCGGCGTGGCGGTTCAGGACGGCTTGCGGAAGACGCACGCAGAGCCGCGGGGATCGCGGAGGCCCCGGAGATGTGGAGTTCCGGATATTCAGCGGCTTCGCGGCTTTGTGTGCCAATCCCCTCTGCAGCGCTCCCTATTGGGCTGACCGGAGAACCGCCGAACGGAACCCGGTTGCGTCCCGGGACTTCCCGACCACTCTCCTGCCCCATGAGCATAGCCACCCGCACCGGGGACAGCGGCACCACCGGACTGATGTACAACCGCCGCGTTGCGAAGTCGCATCCGCGGGTGGAGGCCTACGGCTCGGTGGACGAACTGAACTCCGCAATCGGGATGGCCCGTTCCATCGCCCCCGCCGCCATCGCCGAACCGCTGCTGGTCATCCAGAAGGACCTCGTGGTCCTGATGGGCGAATTGGCCACGGCTCGCGAGGACCTGGAACGCTACCTCAAGGACGGCTTCGAGCGGGTGCTTCCGTCGCATACCGTGAAGCTCGACGAGTGGGTGGCCGGCATCGAGGCCCAGAGCATCACGTTCAAGGGCTGGGCCACGCCCGGCATGACCCCGGTTTCGGCGGCCCTCGACGTCGCCCGCACGACCTGTCGTCGGGCGGAGCGGCGAGTTCACGCCCTGTTCGAAACCGAGGGCGACGGCAACGCCGAGATCCTGGTCTACCTCAACCGCCTCAGCGATCTGCTCTGGCTGATGGCCCGGAAGGTCGAGACCCAACACGAAGCCCACCCGTGAGCCCAGAGGAGGCAC
>CAIYXO010000111.1 GCA_903930165.1 uncultured Verrucomicrobiota bacterium
ACCGCTTCGCCTTCCATGACGAATGTCATGTCCCTGCGCCGAGATTCCTGAGGAAAACCCTAGGGGATGAAACTCCCCGATTCGGGCATGAAAAAGGCGGTCGCAATCACTCGACTGCGACCGCCTTGGAGGGACCGGCGGCTGTTTTTGATCCCGCACGCACGGAGGTTGGTTGAGTAGCGCATCTTTCTACTCCGTGCGCACAAGCCAGACCATCCACAACCGCCTTTTTGAAATGTAGCGAGAGACGTGCCAATCGCATTTCCGGGAGAGCTCTCGCAACGGTGCGGAACGGGGGCGGTTGGTTTTTCGTCTTCCGCGGCGGTGTTCCACACCTAGGCTCCCGCCATGTCGATTCAGGACGAGATGCGGGATCTTGCGCGCCGGTCGAAGGCGGCCTCGCGCGGAATGGCCCGCCTTTCCACGGCCGAGAAGGACCGGGCCCTTTCCGCGATGGCGGACGCCATCCTCGCCGCGGCGCCGGCCCTGAAGACCGCCAACGCAGCCGATCTCGAGGTCGGCCGCTCGTTGGGTCTCAGCGGCGCCATGATGGACCGCCTGGCCCTGGACGACCGACGGATCGCCGCCATGGCCCAGGGGTTGCGCGAAGTCGCCGCCCTTCCCGACCCGGTCGGCCGTGTCCTCGACGAACGCACCCGCCCGAACGGCCTCCGTCTCCGTAAGATCGCGGTCCCCATCGGCGTGGTGGTCATCATCTACGAATCACGGCCCAACGTCACCGCGGACGCCGCGTCGCTCTGCCTGAAGACCGGGAACGCCACCATCCTGCGGGGCGGCAAGGAGGCGTTGAACTCCAACCGCCTGATCGCCTCGACCCTGGTGGCGGCCGCACGGGACGCCGTTCCCGGCTTTCCCGAGGACGCGATCCTCGTGGTTCCCACCAGCGACCGGGAAGCGATTCCCGCGCTCCTTTCCCAGACGGATTGCGTCGACCTCTGCATGCCGCGGGGCGGGGAGGGGTTGATCCGTGCGGTGACCGCCTGCAGCAAGGTGCCGGTCATCAAGCACTACAAGGGCGTCTGCCATGTCTACGTCCACGCCGCCGCCGACCTCGACATGGCGGAGGAGATCGTCTTCAACGCCAAGTGCCAGCGTCCTTCCACGTGCAACGCCGCGGAGACCCTCCTCGTGGACCGCGCCGTGGCCGCCCGTTTCCTTCCGTGTGTGACCTCGCGTCTGCTCGGCAAGGCGGTCGCCTTCCATGCGGATCCGGAGGCTTTGTCGGGAATCCGCTTCGGCGCCGGCAACCGTCCCGTCGAGGCCCGCGAAGCCACCGAGGAGGACTGGTCGACCGAGTACAACGACTACGTCCTGAACGTGCGCGTGGTCGCGGACGTGGACGAGGCGATCGCACACATCCACCGGCATGGGTCGGCGCACAGCGACACCATCGTCACCGCGGACACCGTGGTGGCCGAGAGATTCCTGCACGAGGTCGATTCCGCGGCGGTCTATTGGAACGCCTCCACGCGGTTCACCGACGGCGCCGAGTTCGGCATGGGCGCGGAGATCGGCATCAGCACCGACAAGATCGGCGCGCGGGGTCCCATGGGCCTCGAGGAACTCTGCACCTACAAGTGGCAGGGATTCGGGACAGGCCAGGTCCGGGCCTGACAACCGGGGCCAGAGTCATGCCCGCGCCGCGAGGTAGGCGAGCACCGCCATTCCGAGGAGGAGAAGCAGAAGACCCGCCGCCAGGAACAGTTTGAGGGCCAGTCGGGTCACCCGCCAGACAAGCCAGGCCACCACCAACACCGCCAGCAATCCCACCACCGCGGCGAACAGGATGGCTGGTGTCGGGGAGGCCACGGCGTCGGCGGTTTCAGGCCACGGTGGCCGGGGCGTTGGTCCTGGATCGACGCAGGACGTCCGCACCGTGCCGCAGCATCCTCTCGGTGACTTCCCAGCCGAGGCAGGCGTCGGTGATGCTCACGCCGTATTGGAGGGCTCCCGGCTCCTTCAACGGCTGGGCGCCCTCGTGGAGGTTGCTCTCGATCATCACGCCGATCAGCGGTTCGCATCCTTCCGCGCGCTGGGCGATCAGGTTCATCCAGACGTCCTCCTGCCGGGCATGCTGCTTGCCGGAGTTGGCGTGGCTGCAGTCCACCATGAGGCCTTGGGGGAGCTTGGCGGCGCGCAGGCTTGCGGCGGCCTCCGCGATGGACGCGGCGTCGAAGTTCGTCCGCGCACGGCCGCCTCTCAGGACCACATGGCCGTCCGCGTTCCCGGTCGTCTGCACCACGCACGTCGCCCCCTCCTGGTCGATGCCCAGGAAATGGTGCGGATGCCGCGCGGAAAGCATCGCGTCGACCGCGATCTGCAGCGATCCGTCGGTGCCGTTCTTGAACCCGACCGGCATCGACAGCCCGCTCGCCCTCTCCCGATGGGGCTGGCTCTCGGTGGTCCGCGCCCCGATCGCGGCCCAGCTCACCAGGTCCGCGAGGTATTGCGGCACCACCGGATCCAGGAACTCCGTCGCCGCGGGCAGGCCCAGCTGGTTCACCGCGAGCAGCAGCCTGCGGCCGGTGCGGAGCCCGGTGTCCACGTCGTACGACCCGTCCAGGTGCGGGTCGTTGATCAGGCCCTTCCAGCCGATGGTGGTCCGCGGCTTCTCGAAATAGACGCGCATCACCAGGAAGAGCTGGTCGGAGACCTCGGCCGCCAGGGCGGACAGCCGCCGCGCGTATTCCATGGCCGCGGCGGGATCGTGGATCGAGCAAGGCCCGACCACGACCAGCAGGCGCGGGTCCTCGCCGTGGAGGATCCGCTGCACGGTCTGCCTCCCGGTCACGACGGTTTCGTTGGCGCGCACATCCATCGGAAGCGCGTGCTTGAGTTCGCTTGGCGCCAGGAGGCGACGGGCGGAGACGACACGCAGGTCGTTCGTCTTTTGCATGGTTTTCAGGGGCAGTCTAGGTGGGGAAGGACATGTCGGGCAATGCGGACCTCCGGGCCCGTCAGTAGGCCATCGGCCTTGGCGCCGAGGCGGAGATGCGGATGCCGGCCGTCGTCTTGAGGCGGTCGCCGTACTCGGGGATCCTCACCTCCATCTCCCGCTGCACCAGCATCTCGCGGATCTGTCCCTCGACCTCCTCGAACGGGATCACCCGCGCGGGCACGGGCTCGATCACCTTGAAGATGTGGAAGCCGAACTGGGTGGCCACGACCTCGCTGATCTCCCCGGGCTTCAGGGACCAGGCCGCCTTGTCGAACTCCTCGAACATCTGCTTCCGCTGGATGACATATTCGCCTCCGCGTTCCTTCGAAGCCGGATCCTCGCTCGCCTCCTTGGCGATCGCCGCGAAGTCGCCGCCCGCCTTCAGCCGGGCCAGCGTCTCGTCCGCCTTCTTCCGCTTGGCCGCCACCGCGTCGGCCGGCAGGGGCAGGTGCGAGTCCGGCGTGATCGTGGCGAAGAAGATCTGCGCCGCCTTCACCTGCTCGGGCTTCCGCCAGCGGTTCAAGTCCTCCTCGTAATAGCGCCGCACGTCGGCATCCGGGATCTTCACCTTCGACTTCACGTTGCGGTCGAGGATGGTCACCACCAGCGCCTCCTCGAACTTCTCGGCGAGGAACGCCTCCCGCGGGTAGCCTGCCGCGGCCACGGCCTTCCAGAACTCCTCCTCGGACGGCGCGTTCTTGATGATGCCGTCGATGCGGCTCTTGGTCTCGAAACGCGCGCGGTTCGTGTCCGCCGCGTTGGCCTGGGACAACACCAGCTGGACGAAGACCATCGTGTTCAGGGTGCGCGCGCGGAAGTCGTGGATTTCGCGCTCGGTCAGGATCTTCCCGTTCACCGCCGCCTCGGCGATGCCGCGCGATACCTTGGCGTTCACCGCCGATGCCGTGACCCGCACGCCTTCACCCGTCGCCCAGACGTCGCCCGACTCCGCCTCGGGCGCTCCCTTCCCCGGTGCAGGGACGGCCCCTGACGGAACGAGGGGAATCCCGGTTGTCGGAACGCCGGACGGGAGGTTGGTCTGGGACGCCTGCGCCGTATTGGTCGCCTTCCGGCCCGCGTTCGGGACACCCGCCCCGGTGATCGCATCCATCGAGTTGGTCAGGACCAGACGCGGCACGGGACGGCCGCCGGCGCCAGGCGTGGACTGCGCCAATGCGGGCGGGACAAGCAGGATGAACAGGACCGTCGACAACCTCATGGGGCGCGCAGCCTATGGAAGCGCCGCCGCCTAAGCAATGTCCCGCCGGTGTCCGCGGATTCAGCGCGGGCGGAGGACCTCGACCGAGACGTGACGGGCCTCGGGCAGGATGAACTTCTTCACTTCCACCCTGACCTTCTGCGGACGGAAGTCCGAAAGGACCATCGAGGCCAGGTCGCCGGCCAGCTTCTCGATCAGCTTCCAGGAACGCCCCTCGCCGAAGGCGAGGATGCGCCGGCTCACCGCGTAGTAGTCGATCGTCCGCGACAGGTCGTCCCCGGTCGCGGCGGCGTCGAAGTCGTGCCAGAGGTCCACCGAGACGAGGAGCCTCTGGGCGTTGGCACGTTCGGAGTCGGGGACGCCGACATGGTAGGAGACCTCGAGGTCAACGATGCGGATGATGTCCATTCTGGTTGTCGATGGCTGCGAGCAGCAGCCGGGTGGGGGTGTTCAAGGGCAGCGCGTCGGCTTCGTCCCGGGTGAGCCAACGGAACTCCTGCGCCTCGGAATTGAGCCGGACCTGCTGTCCGGGCAGCGCCACGCAGGTGTAGTTGAGCAGCAGGAAATGGGCTTCGCGATAGAACTCGGGCGGCCGCACCGCGTCCTGCACCGTCACGAACCGGATGTCGCGGACCTCCAGCGCGGTCTCCTCGAGAAGCTCCCGCCGCAGGGCGGCGTCCGAGGGCTCGCCCCATTCGATCTTCCCGCCCGGGATGCCCCACAGCCCGGACCACTTCGCGGTCCGCACCAGCAGCATCCGGCCCTCCTCGTCGTAGACCAGGGCTCCCACGGTGGGGATCGGGTGGCGCGGCCGCGCCGGGACCGGCCCCAGTCGAAGCCCGGTCTCGTCGAGGTGACGGCGAAGCTCGGCGAGGTTCTCCACGATCAGGTCGGGTCGGCTTTCGCGGAGCTGTCCCAGGCTGTTGTAGCCGGTGAGCACCGCCACCGACCGGATG
>CAIYXO010000112.1 GCA_903930165.1 uncultured Verrucomicrobiota bacterium
AGCATCGGCTGGCGGACGACGTCCTCCTGCGTGCTCACCAGCCCCACGTCGGAAACCGGGATCGCGTCGCCGCGCTCAAAGCGCGCCTTTGCGTCCACCATGTAGGCCGTCACTTCGTCCAACGTGAGTCCCCGGACATCGGCCCGGGAATGCGGCGGAAGGGCGACCACCGGATTCGTCCACGGACGCCGGATCCGGTGGGCGCCGACGGTGGCCGAGTCCTTCTCGAACCACTCGCGGGTGAACTTCGAGAGGTCCAGCGGCGGCTCCAGCAGGAGGCCCGTTCCGGTGGAGATCGCTGGCGCGATCGGAGCCGCGGTGTCGGCCGCGGCCACGGTGACTGGGCGGATGCCGAGAGCCGCCGTCCACATCGCCAATCCGAGCGCTCCACGCAGCGCGACGCGGAACTTCGCCGGCGAACCCAGGCCGCTTGGAAGCAGACGTTTCACAGGCGAGGAGACCTAACGTCGTCGTCTCCGGGGGTCAATGCGGCACGCCCCCGCGGAGGAACCACGGCGCGGCCTTGTCGCGGGCGACCTCGCGCGTCTCGCCGCCCTGGGTCTCGCGCACGATCACCGCGAAGGGATCCCCGTTGTAGCAGACCTCGGTGAACAGGGCGAAGAGGCTGGAACCCTCGTTCACGAACATCGGGGCCAGCTTGCCCGCCGTGGTGGTGTAGCTGTACCCGCCCAGGACCTCGCTGCGTGCGCCTCCCAGCGTGTGCAGCAGCGTGCCGCCGCGTTCCGTCTTGTAGCCCAGCACCCAGACGTCGCCGCCCTCGTTCAGCAGGTGCGTTCCTTCGTTCTCGACGTTCAGCTGCCGCGCCCACATCCGCTGCTTCCGGAGCCGCAACCCGTGGGTCACGAAGTCCTCGGCGAAGATCTCGCCGCCCTCGGCCCTCGGGGTGAAATGCAGCGTGCAGTCGGAGACGCTCCGCATCACCAGCGTGCGGGCCGTGTCGACCTCCATGCCGCCATGGATGTTGGAGAAGTGCTCGACGTGGACCACCGGCGCCGGGCCGTCCTCGAGCCTCAGGTCGGGTTTCAATCCCTTGCCGTAGTTGATCGAGCCGCCGAGCCCGACCAACCGCCGGACCTCGCCGCGGATCACCACCGTCTTCAACAGCCGATAGCTGCCCGGCAGGAACACGGTCTTCGCGCCGGAGTCGATCGCCGCCTGGATGGCCCCGGCCGAGTCCGCGACGCCGGTCGGATCGGCCCCGAAGCGATCGACGTCCGCCCAGGACTCCACCGGATCGGGCGGCGCGTCCGGGGTCTCCTTGACCTCGATGCGTCCGGGTTCGCGGGCCGGGCCGAAGGGACGGAGCGCGGGGTGGGACGAATACTCCGTCACCGACGGCCCGAGACCGCCCGGGCCGTCACCGTCGCGAAGCCGGAACGCGGCGGCGAAATCCGGCGTGGCGACATCGCCGAGCGCGCGCCGGTAGCCGGCGGTGACCACGTCGCGGAGGAAGATGCGACCGCCGTTGTAGTTGATGACCGCCGGGGCGTTCGAGGCGGAGCCGCGGCCCTTGAGCGTCGAATCGACGAGCGTGAAGGCGCCGTAGGTGCGCACGGCGGGAACCGCGTTCTCGCTGACCAGGCGGCGCACGCTGATCGTCTGTCCTCCGTTGTCGAAGCCGAACTCACCCTGTCCGCTGAGATGCACGTGCTCGAAGGTCTGGCTGTTCACGGCGTGGCCGGTGGCGATCCCGCGGCGGAATCCGACGACCTCGCAGTTCCGCACCAGCAGCGGGCCGTTCATGTCCCGGTGCGCTAGGTCCAGGCCGACCCAGCCGCTGCCCTCGGCCGCGACGAAGCGACAGTCCCGGACCGCACCGGAGTTGTTCGAGTAGAACTGGAGTCCGACCGCGCCGGGATTGCCCGAACCGACGTCGAAGGTCAGGTGCTCGACGTAGTTGTGGAACCAGTCCGCGGAACCGAAGCCACCGCACCACAGGATCGCCTCCGGCTTCGCGGTGTTGGTGAAGGTGCCGTCGCGCAGCCGCAGGACCGTCCGTTCGCGACCCTGTCCGCGCAGCCAGGTGAAGCCCCAGTTGTCCCGGTCCTTCCACCGCTTCGGCCAGGTCAGGGTCCGGCTCACGAGGTAGGTGCCCTCGGGAAGGTACAGCAGGCGGTTGCGGCCGACCGACTCGTTCATCGCCGCCTGGAGCGCCTCGGTGTCGTCCGTCTTGCCGTCGCCCTTGGCGTTGAACGGCGGCCGGGTGACGTCGACCACCGCCGGGTTGGCCGGGAAGGGGGCGGTCGCCGTGGTCGCGGCGAAGGCGAACGGAACGACGAGAAGAAGCGCCATCAGCCAGACTCCCCAAAGCTTCCCGGGATACCCCTTCATGCGCCTGACCATCGGCCAGTCCCGAAAACCCGCCAGTGAAACGTCCGCCGTCAGTAGCCGAGGCCGCCAGGCCACGGACCCTCGCCGCCGATTCGGGCGTTCCCCGCTGAAGGCGGAAATCCACCGCACCGATTGCCACCGAGACACAAGGGACACGGAGATCCTGTCCGAGGCCCGTGGCCCGTTGTCTGTCGCCCGTAGCCGAGGCCGCCAGGCCACGGACCCTCGCCGCCGATTCGGGTGTTCCCCGCTGGAAATCCAATCCTTCTTGGAAACCAACCACAGAGACTTCGATTGCGGTCCACGGCTTCCGAGGATCTGCGATCACGCATCCACACCGGCAAATCACGCTTGGGTGCCCGTGGTCGGCGCCCCAGTCTCAAGGTCAGCTGACATGAGCGAATCCGAGGCCAGACAGGACAACACGGACGTCCAGACGGATCCTCCGTCGCAGTCCGGTCCGGCAAGGCTCTTCGCCAGCACGCTGTGGAGCGTGGTCCTCCAGGCGGGCAGCGAATCCGAACCCGAATCCGC